>JAFYTT010000332.1 GCA_017558715.1 Clostridia bacterium
CACCGCCGAACAGCATGTGCAGGTCGTTGACCGTTTCATTCTTTTCCCAGTCAACATTGTACCAGAAATCAAGATAGTGCTCCGTGAAGTCCTCGAGCCGCTCTCTGACCTCATAGAACCGATGCGGCGTCTGTCTTTGCGCACGGGTCAGACAGAAGATCCAGTCGATTTCAATAAAGTCAGCCTTTTGACCAAAGTTGGCAGCCAGACCGCCATTCGGTGCAGGTCCGCCAAGACGGTGATCGTACATATCAATACAGGTATCGATCATCTTCTCCGGATAACGAAGCGGCATGTGTGCATACTCATGGTTGAACAGATAATGGAACGATCCTGCCATGTAATAGTAGATCGGTGCTTTACGATCAATTTCCAGATACCGCGGCTGCATCCACATGCCCGTTTCGGGATCGGTGTTGTCCCAAAACCATGCAAAATAGTCATCGTTCCATTTGCGTGTAGCCGCACCCGACAGATTCAGCGCAACATAGACACCCGCGCCTTTGTGCGACTCCGACCACGGGTTACCCGACCAGTTCAGTCCGTCCATCAAGCCTTTGAAGTTCTCATATTCGAGATACGGAAGCAGTGCGGTACACGGACGTGCGGGAGATGCATCAAACAGCTCCAGTGCCGCAGAACAGTGGGCAGTGGTGTGAATCGGATGGTGTGTGCGTTCATGGAACTGTCCGTCCTCTCCCTGCATGTCCTGCAAGGTTTTTACCCATGCGGCACGTTCGTCGGGATCTCGCGGAAACGCACCGATGGAGTATAGAATATTTGCCGCATCGGCACATCCGTAGGGATTGGACCCCATTTCCCGGTCGCCCTTTTCGTTCTGCCACAGCCAGCGCGCGTAGGAACCGACCTCGATTCTGTGAGATTCCACGGTTTTATGAATGTTCTCAATGATGGGTGTAATATCGTAGGTTTTCATAGCAAATGCATCCTTTCTGTAGTTCTGATACCACTATACCACACAAGAGACAGATTGTCAAGGCAGATTTTTTATTTTTTCTCACTTTCCTCTTGAAAATCCACGCCAAATATGATATGATGATACCAACAAGAAATTTTCCGCACCGACCGTATGGATGCGGGTACAGGAAAGGAATTCAAAATTATGAACATCGGATTATTACCGCAGGCACACATGCACGAACTTCTCAAAGCTATCAACCCGAAATCTCGCTGGGATGGAAATGAAGACATCAGACTCTGGCAGGCGCAGGCACGCGATACCTTATCTGCCCTGCTTGGTCTCAATCGCATTGCCGAATATGCAACCGAATCTGTCATGCAGATCGAGCTTGACCGCATCGACGAGGAAATGGGCGCACGGGAAATCCGCTTCCGTTTTGTCACCGAGGAGCGTGTGACCGTCCCCTGCCATCTTGTGATTCCGCTGGGCGCTGTCGAGCCTCTGCCCGTTGTTCTCTGTCTGCAGGGACACTCCAAGGGGATGCACATTTCCCTCGGACGTCCGAAGTACCCGGGGGATGAAGAAACCTGCCACGGCGGCGACCGCGATTTCTGTGCGCGTGCAGTCAAGGAAGGCATCTGTGCAGTCGCCATTGAGCAGCGCTGC
>JAFYTT010000333.1 GCA_017558715.1 Clostridia bacterium
CCTATACCGGTGCTGACGATGCCCTGTCATCTCCGACACGCATCGTCGACAGCGAATATGATACGCGCCCCCTGTCCTCTGACGACATGGACGAGCAGACCATCGCCATTTACCGTGATCTCGTCCGCAAACGCCGCAGACAGCGTCATCTGCTGATCTCGCTGATCACAGTATTTGCAACGCTTCTTGTTCTGATCGGCGGCTTAACCGCATATCTCTGCCTGTACGAACCGACCATTGACGTTGAGCCGCCCTCGTTCTGGACGGATGACAGCAACGGCGAAACCGCACAGAGCGGTGCTCCCGCACAATCGGATGTAATTCCGTCTGATACCGATCTGCAGGCACCGGTTATCACCGACAGCTATGAACGCAAGGAAGATGTCTACAATTTCCTTGTCCTCGGCGTTGACCGCGCGGCAAATCTGTCGGATGTCATTATGGTCGTCAGCTATGATGTCGCAGAACAGGATATTCATGTGCTTTCCCTGCCGCGTGATACGTATATCAATGTCGGCTCCAGCTATCACAAGCTTAACGCTTATTTTTCCGCATCTTATAACCGATCCGCATCCCGAGGAGCAGAACGCTACCGTGATGCGATCGAAGCAATGGCGTCCTTCATTGAAAACGGACTTTGCATCCGCCTCGACCGCTATATCTGCATGGATACCGCAGGCTTCCGCGAGATCATCGATGCCATCGGCGGTGTTGATATGGAAGTGCCGTTTGATATGGATTACGAAGACCCCGAACAGGATCTGTATATTCACCTCAAAGCCGGTTACCAGCATCTCGACGGCGAAAAGGCAGAACAGTTTGTCCGATTCCGCTCCGGCTATCTGGAAGGTGACATCGGACGCATCTCCGCACAGCGTCTGTTTCTGACAGCACTTGCCAATCAGGTCAAGACAAAGCTCGATCTGTCCTCTGCGGTCAGCATCGCCAAAACCGCGCTGCAGTATGTCACAACCGACCTCTCCGTCGCCGAAATCGGTTATTTTGCGAAAAATGCGTTTTCGGTTGATCTGGAAAAAATGACCTTCACGACCTTACCCGGCGGCGGTGTCATCAATCCCGATACCGGCGCATCGTATTACGTCATGTACGCAGAAAACGTGCGGAAGATTGTCAACGAACAATTTAATGTCTACAATCGCGAGATCACACGCGAGGTATTCCTGTCCAACGCAAAGAACTTCACCAATACAGCATCGTATATCTCCTCAGTGTTCCTGTCTGAAATCAACGACAGCGGCACAGTGACCGCAGGCGATATTCAGACAAGTACACCCGATATTCCGCACCGATGAGCAAGAAGAAAATAACACCGATCCGCCGTCATTTCCCATGGCTGTTTCTGTCGATTTTGCTTGGATTCAGTATCTGGATGACGTATCTTTACGGCGTTTTCTACATTCCGTCCCTGCCGCGCGAGGAGATCCCGCCGTTTTTGCAAGTACCAATGCAGGAACAGACCGAGGAATCTGCTCCCACAGCGAAAGACACGTCATCGGAATCCGTTCAGCCACCGAAGACAACGGACAACCTGCAAACAGATACCCGACAGTCATCGACATCGGCAATCCTCCCGACCGAAACAATACAGAGCACCGCGGCAGTATCGGACCAAGACCGTCTCTATACCCGCCGCGACGGTGTTTACAACATTCTATGCGCCGGACGGGATGAAGCCGCATACAACACGGATGTGCTGATGCTGGTCTCCTTTGATACCAAAAACGGGCAAGCGTCCGTTGTTCAGATTCCGCGCGACACCTATCTTGACGGCGGAAAAATCAATGCCCTCTGGGCAAAAAAACGCAATACTGCGAAGAGAAACGGCTCCTCATCCGTGGATGCCGATGCAATGGACATGCTGTGCAGGACGCTTGAAGAAACACTCTGCATCCGCATTGACCATTGGGTGCTTTGCAATTTACAGGCGTTCAGGGAAGCCGTCGACGCCATTGGCGGTGTGACGGTCGATGTTCCGTGTGATATGGATTACGACGATCCCGCACAGAATCTGTCCATCCACCTCTCAGCAGGAACACAGCTTTTGAACGGTACACAGGCAGAGGGTCTGGTACGCTTCCGTTCCGGCTATGTACGGGGTGATCTCGGACGTGTCGATGTACAAAAGCTGTTTCTTTCGGCATTACTGTCCAAAGCCAAAGAGATCTCCATTCTGCAGCTGCCCGCCCTCTTGAAAACAGCAACGGCGCATCTATCTACAAGTCTTTCGCTTTCTGATCTGTTGTATTTCGCCAAAAGTGCCCAGAAGCTCGATTTGTCGAACGTGACATTTCTGACGCTTCCCGGGACCGACTGCAGAGAATACGGCGACAGCGGCGCATGGTACTATGTTCTTTCCCGTCAAGGGGTCTGGGAATGTGTCAACACACATCTCAATGTTTATCATACCCCGGTGGACGACAAGCTGTTCGACCGTGATTACCGCCTGACAAACACCCAAAGACCTGCTCTGTTGTCCTATTACAAAACGTATCTGACGGCAGAATCCTCTACTGCGGCGGGACTTTCGGAAAATGGGATTCCGATCGCACTCACCTCAGGAAAATAGCATAAAATCAAGGATAACAGCAACAAATCCCGCGTTTTGCCTTGACAAAAACGCAGTTGCATGGTATAATAATTGTATATCATTTCAAATGCGATGATGCGGAGCAGTAGACTTCCGATTCCCTTGCAGAGAAGTGTCGGTCGGTGCAAGACACAGGGATACGAGTTGAACTCGCCGCGGAGCAGAAACTGTCATGAAAACAAGTGCATTCCGAACCGTATTTCGGCAGGAATGAAAAAGAGTGGTACCGCGGACGCGTTTCGGCGCTTTCGTCTCTTTGTTATCAGGATTTTTGCGGGTAACAAACAGATGAAAGTGCTTTTTGTTTCCCCAAGTCCACCCATCAAGGAATGAAATGGAAAGGAACCGAATATGGAAAATATCAACATCATCGAAACCGAAAACGGCGAGACCAAGATGCCCGATCTTTCCGCCGCTGAACCCAAAGACTGGGCAGATGCCATTGTTGCTCTGCTCGACACACACAAAGCACAGGACATCAAGGTGCTTGAAGTCTTTGATCAGACGATCGTCGCCGATTATTTTGTCCTCTGCACCGGTACGTCCAACACGCAGGTCAAGGCGCTTGCAGGCGAGCTTGAATACAAGATGGGACTTGCCAAGGTCGACTATCTGCGTATGGAAGGCTACAACGAAGGCACATGGATTATCATCGACTACGGCTCTGTCCTCGTACACATCTTCCAGCGCGAAACCCGTGATTTCTATAACCTCGAAAAGCTCTGGTCCGATTCCAAGGACATCGACATTTCCGCATTACTGAAATAAGGAGAAACACAAACACCATGAAGCACGATTTTATCAACATTGAGAAAAAGTGGCAGGAAAAATGGGAAGATGCCGGTATCTTCCATGCATCCGAAGATCATTCCAAGAAGAAGTTCTACGGTCTGGTTGAATTCCCGTATCCGTCCGGCGCAGGTATGCACGTCGGTCACATCAAGGCGTACTCCGGTCTGGAAGTCGTCTCCCGTAAGCGCCGCATGCAGGGCTATAACGTCCTGTTCCCCATCGGCTTTGACGCATACGGTCTGCCGACGGAAAACTACGCAATCAAGACCAACACCCATCCGCGTGTAGTCACCGACACCAACATTGCAAACTTCACCTCTCAGCTGAAGCGCGTCGGTTTTGCGTTTGATTGGACCCGCGTTGTCGATACCACAGAAGAGGGCTACTACAAGTGGACCCAGTGGATCTTCCGCAAGATGTTCGACGAAGGTCTGGTCTTCCGTGCAACCACGCTCGTCAACTACTGCCCGTCCTGTAAGGTCGTTCTGTCCAACGAAGACTCCCAGGGCGGTAAGTGCGATATCTGCCATTCCGATATCGTCCAGAAGTCCAAGGACGTCTGGTATCTGCGCATCACCGAATATGCTGACAAGCTGCTGTTCGGTCTCGATGACGTCGACTATCTGCCCAACGTCAAGCTTCAGCAGGAAAACTGGATCGGCCGCTCCGAAGGCGCTTTCGCAAACTTCGCAATCAAGGGCACCGATGATTCCCTGCGTATCTATACCACCCGTCCCGACACGATGTTCGGCGTTACCTTCATGGTCATCGCGCCCGAGCATCCGATCATCGAAAAGTATGCTGCACAGATTTCCAACATCGACGCGCTGAACGCATACAAGGAAGAATGTGCAAAGAAGACCGAGTTTGAGCGTACCCAGCTTGTCAAGGACAAGACCGGTGTCCGCATCGAAGGTCTGACTGCGATCAACCCCGCAAACGGCAAGGAAATTCCGATCTTCATCTCCGACTACGTCATGATGGGTTACGGTACCGGCGCGATCATGGCAGTTCCCGCACATGATGAACGCGACTACGACTTTGCAAAGAAGTTCGGCATCGACATCATCGAAGTCATCAAGGGCGGCAACATCGAAGAAGCTGCTTACACCGGCGACGGTGAAATGGTCAACTCCGAGTTCCTGAACGGCATCACCACCAAGAAGGAAGCCATCGCAAAGATGCTCGAATTCCTCGCAGGCAAGGGTGTCGGGGAGCGGGGCGTTCAGTACAAGATGAAGGACTGGGCGTTCAACCGTCAGCGTTACTGGGGTGAACCGATTCCGATCGTTCACTGCCCGACCTGCGGTATGGTTGGCGTTCCGTATGAAGAACTGCCGCTGCGCCTGCCGAACATGGATCAGTTTGAACCCGGTGAAGGCGGCGAATCTCCGCTTGCCAAGGTTGAATCCTTTGTCAACTGCACCTGCCCGAAGTGCGGCGGTGCGGCTAAGCGTGAAACCGATACGATGCCTCAGTGGGCAGGCTCTTCCTGGTACTTCCTGCGCTACTGTGACCCGCACAACGAAAACATGCTCGCATCCAAGGAAGCTCTCGAATACTGGCTGCCTGTCGACTGGTACAACGGCGGTATGGAGCATGTCACCCGTCATATGATCTACTCCCGCTTCTGGCATCACTTCCTGTACGATATCGGCGCTGTTCCGACCAAGGAACCGTATGCAAAGCGTACCGCACAGGGTCTGATTCTCGGTCCGGACGGCGATAAGATGTCCAAGTCCAAGGGCAACGTTGTCAACCCCAACGATGTCGTTGACGAATACGGTGCAGACGTTCTGCGTGTCTACGTCCTGTTCATGGGCGAATACGGCTCCGCAACGCCTTGGAACGATTCCTCTGTCCGCGGTGTCAAGCGTTTCCTTGACCGTGTTGCCGGTCTGACCGATATGGCACAGGGTGAAGGTGTCACGCCGAAGCTTGAATCCGCATTCCACAAGACTGTTAAAAAGGTCTCCCAGGATATTGAGGATATGAAGTTCAACACAGCAATCGCCGCTATGATGTCCCTCATCAATGATATCTACGATGCAGGCACGCTGACCCGCGATGAACTCGGCATCTTCGTCCGCATCCTCTGCCCGTTCGCACCGCATATCTGTGAGGAAATCTGGGAACTGCTCGGTCACGAAGGATTTGCCTCTGCCGCAGAGTGGCCCGCATGGGATGAAGCAAAGACCGTCGATGCAACCGTTACCTATGCGGTTCAGGTCAACGGTAAGCTCCGCGCAACGCTCGATCTGCCCAAGGATATGGACAAGGATTCTGCCATTGCAGCTGCAAAGCAGGAGCCCAAGGTCATTCAGTTTACTGAGGGCAAGACCGTTGGCAAGGAAATCTTCGTTCCCGGCAAGATCATCAACATTGTTGTAAAATAATCTGAAATAATCTATGATATGACTTGTTTGTCAGAATTTGGCAGACAAGTCATATTTTTTATCAAACGATGTTGTTTTTTTCTGATCAAATTCACCAATCAGCACAAATTCTGTTGACAATTTTGGATTTCCATGGTATACTTATACATAACATCATAATAATTTTTCAGAAAGGATCCACATCATGAAACACTTGAAGTTACTCCCCGCTCTTCTGCTCATTGCCACGCTGGCAAGCTGCGGCGGTGAAGCTGCAGGCACGACCGACACAACGCCTGTTGATACCGCACCCGCAACCACAGAAGCCGTCACAGAACCCGGCTATCCCGCTCCCGATACCTCTTCCCTCGACTTCGGCGGCGACGAACTGCGTATCTTCTCTGTTCAGTGGGGTAATGTCTCTAAATATTACTTCCCGGAAGAAGAAACCGGTGACTCCGTTCTGGATGCCTGCTACAGCCGTCTCAGAAATGTTGAAGAAGCACTCAATGTCAAGATTGCAGAACCCGCATGGGGTGCTGACGGTCAGGCACACAAAGACGTTATGAAAACCGTTCAGGCAGGCGACGACGCATACGATATGGTCTTCACGCACTGTATTGACGGTTACAGCGACTATGCAACCAACAATGCGGTCTACAATCTGGATGCACTGCCTTATGTTAATTTCGAAGCTCCGTGGTGGTCCAAGAGCATGATCGATACGTTCCGTATCGGTACGGAAACGTATTTCGGATTCGGTGATATTATCCTGAATACACCGTCCAGCATCTTCTTCAACAAAGAAATTGCTGCAGAATATGACATGCCCGACCATTATCAGATGGTTCGAGATGGCAAGTGGACCTATGATACCTTCCTCAAACAGGCACGTATGGTATCCATCGATGTCAACGGTGACGGTAAGATGGACTATAATGACAAGACCGGTTACGCAGGCGACCTTACTGAGTCCCTCGGCAACATTCCGTTCGCTGTCGGTATTCAGCTGACCAAGTATACTGACGATGGTCTTCAGCTCAACTTCTGGAGCGACAAGCTTCTTGAAGTTTTCAACAAGACCTATGATTACTTCCTTGATCCCTCCGTATCTCAGGGTTATTTCCGTCATTATGTGGATGTCGGTCAGGGCTTCGGCGACGGTCTGTCCCTGTACACCATTGCGAACGTCAGCGGTATGGCAAGCCTTCGCGATGTCGATATCGAATTCGGTGTTGTACCGATGCCCAAATACGACGAATCGCAGTCGGAATACCGTTGCTACGTATGGTCTCCGTCCGTCTGTGTTCCGACCACCATTCTCCGTCCGGAGCTCGTCGGTGCTGCGCTTGAACAGTTTGCATACGAAAGTGTGCCTGTCACCAATGCTTATATCGAAGACCTCATCCGCGGCAAGTCTACCCGTGACACAGAAACGCTGGAAATGCTCGACATCATTTATGACTCTCAGGTTCTCGACATCGGCGGTACATATCTTGGCTTTGATTCCAACTTCCGCAAGGTATTCTACTGCTTCTACGATCTGATGAGCACCAAGAACGACAACGTCGCTTCTTTCTACGAAAAGTCTGAAAAGGCAATTCTCAAGGTTCTCGACAATCTCTATACCAAGGTTATCGAAAATCAGAGTATCGATTGATCAAAGAACGCTATCACACCGCGCAGTATCAACTGTGCGGTGTTCTTCTTTCCAATACAAAAACCCCTCACACGTGACATGTGAGGGGTTTCGTTATGCGCTTTCACGCAATTTGTTGTTTTTGAGAATTAGTTCTCTTCGTACAGCTTGACGAATCTGGTAAGTCTTTCGTACTTCGCCTTGGAAGCAGCTTCTGCCTTTGCAAACAGAGCTTCTGCTCTTTCGGGGAAGGACTGAGCGAGACGAGCATAACGGGTCTCGGACTTGATGAAGTCGATGTAGCTGCCGGTCGGTTCCTTGGAATCGAGGGAGAAGGGATTCTTGCCTTCTGCCTTGAGAGCAGGATTGTAGCGGAACATCTGCCAGTAACCAGCTTCAACAGCCTTCTTCATTTCAGCCTGGCAGTTCTGCATGCCGCCCTTGACACCGTGCATTTCACAAGGAGCATACGCGATGATGATGGACGGACCGTGGTAAGCTTCAGCTTCGGTCATAGCCTTGAGGGTCTGGTTCATGTCAGCGCCCATAGCGATCTGTGCAACATAGACGTAGCCGTAGGACATTGCGATTTCTGCAAGGTTCTTCTTGCCGATTGCCTTACCTGCTGCTGCGAACTGTGCAACCTGACCGATGTTGGAAGCCTTGGAAGCCTGACCACCGGTGTTGGAGTAAACTTCGGTATCGAATACCATGATGTTTACGTCTTCGCCGGAAGCGATTACGTGGTCGAGACCGCCGAAGCCGATGTCGTATGCCCAGCCGTCACCACCGAAGATCCATACGGACTTCTTAGCGAGGTAATCCTTTTCAGCGAGGATCTGGGGAGCGATCGGGCAGCCAGCTGCTGCAGCCTTTTCGAGTTCGGGGATAAGAGCTTCTGCAGCTGCGGTGTTGGTCTTGCCGTCTTCCTTGGTATCGAGGAATGCCTTTGCAGCAGCCTTGAATTCGTCGGAAGCCTTGTCGGAAGCAGCCATTTCTTCAACCTTAGCGATGATGCGGTTGCGGATGGTCTTCTGACCGAGGTACATACCGAGACCGTGTTCTGCGTTGTCTTCGAACAGGGAGTTAGCCCATGCCGGACCACGACCGGTTTCGTTGTTTACGGTGTAAGGAGTTGCCGGTGCGGAACCACCCCAGATGGAGGAACAACCGGTAGCGTTGGAGATGTACATTCTTTCACCGAAGAGCTGGGTGATAAGACGTGCATAAGAGGTTTCTGCACAACCTGCGCAGGAGCCGGAGAACTCGAGCAGCGGCTGCTTGAACTGGGAACCCTTAACGGTAGCGTTGATGAGTTCGGACTTTTCGGATACGTTGTTGACAGCGTAATCCCACGGAGCCTGCTGGTCTTCCTGAGTTTCACGGAGAACCATTTCGATTGCCTTCTTGTCGGTGCCGTCCTTTTCAGCCTTTGCGGTAACAGGGCAAGCCTTTACGCAGAGGGTACAGCCCATACAGTCAGCAGGGGAGATTGCCATGGAGAACTTGTAAGTGGTCTTGATAACCGGCTTAGCAGTGAACTTGGTAGCTTCCGGAGCTGCAGCAGCTTCTTCTTCGTTCATAGCGAACGGACGGATAGCAGCGTGCGGGCAGACGAATGCACAGTTGTTGCACTGGATGCAGTTTTCAGGATACCAAACGGGAACGTAAACAGCAACACCGCGCTTTTCGGAAGCGGTGGAACCCTGCGGGAAGGTACCGTCAACGTAATCGGTGAATGCGGAAACAGGGAGGCTGTCGCCGGCCATAGCGTTTACGGGGTTAACAACCTTGTTTACGAAGGTTTCGAGGTCAGCTCTCTTAGCGGTGAATGCAGCCTTCGGAGCGTCGGGAGATACGGTCTTCCATGCTTCCGGAACAGCAACTTCTACGAATGCGTCTGCACCGGCATCGATAGCGGCATAGTTGAGGTCAACCATAGCC
>JAFYTT010000334.1 GCA_017558715.1 Clostridia bacterium
CCCATGGAAAGAAGCTCGGCATAGGTGCTTCTGTTCGCCGCAATCAGCTCCTCGGGAAGCTCGGAATCCGTATTCTGTACAATCTCAAGCAGTTTGTCGTAGACTGCCTGCTCCGTATCGTTCTCCGGCGCTGGAAGTGTATTCTGATTATAAAACGGAACATAAGGACATTCTATGATCGATTCCGTCAGAAGATCATACGTATAATATCCGATTACGCCGCCAACCTGTCCCTCCATCCATTCAGCCGAAAGAGTGCCGCGCATTTCCACGCGAAGGATATCGCCGTCCCATGACTGCGGAACAGTAAAGAAGCCGTAAAAACCGCCCATACCTTCGCCGCTGATCTCCCCGAAGATCTGTTTGGACAACTCCCAATGCGGCAGATCGATTTCACGCCCGTTCACGGTGTCAAGGACAACAGCGGCTGTATAATAGCGGTTGTAACCGTGGGAGATCGCGACATAGCGGCTGTCGGGCGACCAATGAATCTCAGGATATTCCATCGGGCTCTGCGCGACCATAATACATGCACCGCTCTCAGCATCAAGGATGTGGACACGATACATAAGCTCCATAAACATCACATCGACATCAGAAGGCACATACTCCAATCCCAACAGCATTGTTCCGTCCGGGGACAGCTCCGTTCGGTCAAAGGCAGGTGCTGTATATTCTGCCGGCGGTGTTTGTTCTGTCACCGCTTCCGCAGCAGGTTCTGTTATGACTTCTGTGATCGGTTCTGTCAAGACTTCTGTGACCGGCTCTGCTGCAATCTCTGTCATCGGTTCTGTTGCGATCTCTGTGACCGATTCTGTGACATACTCCGTATCATCTGTTATCGTTGTCTCTGTCTGTACAGGTACCGTCACAGGCGGGTCGGGAAGATGCGATTCCGTTTCCGTGATACACGTCTGCGGAATTTCTGTCTCTGTGTCACCGCGCCCTGCAGTCCCATTCCCTGCCCGACAGGCGCAGAATACCGTCATCTGCAGAATCAGTATCAGGCATAACAAGGTTGTTTTTCTGATTTTCATGTCGTGATCCTCTCGTCAATCTCCCCGTCCTCGGGAACCTCAAATTTCTCCTCAAACTTCCGAGCCAGACCCTCGTCGACATAATACGCAAGCACCTGTCCTGCCCTGACCGCCGCATTGCGTTTTACGATCCGTTCACGGTGGACATCATCGGGAACATCCAGATAAACAAAGGTGTACGGAATACCGCGCGAATCAAAAAATTCTCTCGCATATGCACGTGACTCCTTTGTCCAGAACCCCCAATCGAGAATGACGCCAATCCCGTCCGAGACGATCTCTGCCGCTTTGTCATAAAGATACGCCTGTGTCCGTGCGGCAATCCCATCAAAGGCTTCTCCCGCATCAAGACCCGTCAGAGCAAGCGTGATTTCGTCGCACGACAGCAGTACCGCGTGCTGCTCTCGGCGCAGTTTGTGTGCATAGGTCGTTTTGCCGGAACACAGTTTCCCGCAGATCAGTGTGACTTGCATATCGGATTCTCCTGTTTTCATCGATTTCACTCAAAAAAATCATAACACATATTGACAATCGTGTCAACCATCAAGAAAAAAATTCACAAAATATACCCAAACCCTTTACATTCCGCCGCCGATTTGCTATAATGGTCTCAAATGAATCCACATGAGAGGAGAAGCATCATGTCCCATCCCTTTTCACTTGTCAACTTCATCAAAACCCCGCGCAAATACGACCCGAAAGCCAACGGTTCCGCACCGCTGTTCCGTCGGAAATTCCATATTTCCGACCCCATCGAATCTGCGACCCTGTACGTCTGCGGTCTCGGTTTTGGCTATTATTATCTGAACGGTGCGCCCGTCTCGGATGATCTGTTTACCGCACCGTGCTCGGACTACCGCAAAACGCTGTGGTATAACCGCTACGATGTCACCGATCAACTGACGGTCGGCGACAACATCATGGCTGTGCAGTGCGGCAACGGCTGGTACAACGAGCCGTTTGCAACATCGTGGGATCACAA
>JAFYTT010000335.1 GCA_017558715.1 Clostridia bacterium
CGTAGAAGGGCATACCCTGCGTGGTGACAGACTGGAATGCGATTTCTTCGGTCGGAGCGACAACGGTCTTGACAAAGCCTTCGAGGGTGACATTGAACTCGCCGAGCAGGTAGCACCATTCGGTGTTTGTCTGTGTGCCGAAGGGCATGGTGACAACAAGTTCATTTTCGCCTTCCTTCAGCGCGGGAAGCGGGAGAACCTTGATCGATTCATCGGTGAAGTAACCGACGATGTACGGGTCAACACCTTCGCCGTTCCACTCGATGGCGAGGTCTTCCGCACGTTCAATGGCGAGTGCCACTTCATCGGTTGCATATTCGGAATGGATTTTGAAGCGCAGGGTCAGCGTATGTTCGGGAATTTCCGGCGGGAAGACCCACGGCTGGACGATATGTCCCTGGCGCGGCGGCATACCGAGCTCGGCACGGAGGATGTTGTCAAGACGCAGAATCTCTTCTTCCGCGCGGTAGTCCTCCATATCATCCCATTTGTATTCTGCATAGTCGAGCAGCAGAACGTTGGGCTCGGTGCGTTCGTACGGAACCTTTTTACGGATGGTTTGTGCAGGGCAGAACTGCTTAAGCGCGGTCTTCGGCAGAGAAACCGTGTCGATTGCCTGCGGCAGAAGCTTGATCAGAAGGCTGTCGGAGGAGAAGATTGTACGGGTAATGACGGTCTTGCCGTTTTCGGTTGTATAAGACAGCGCTTCGGTCTCGCCGTTGAGGGTGTTATAAAGTACGGGTGTGTATTCGCCCTTGATGGAAATGCGGATGCGCTGAGGCTTGGTGATGAACTTGTTCTGGTTCTCGGTCAGGTGTGCGATGAACAGCCAATCACCGTCGTTGTCGCGGCGCATCTGATAAAGCAGATTGGAGGTCAGCGTACCGTCGCTGTTGCGGATGTCGACATCACGGTCACCCTCGACCGCTTCGAGGATCGCGCTGCGGCTGAAAACGGTATGCTCGCACGCATCATACAGCGCACGGATCTCGTCGGAGGGAACTGCGTCGATGAGCGTCGGGCAATCGCCGATGAAGACGATATGACCGCCGGCTGCATGGAACTTTTTCAGAATTTCAAAGGTGGTGCGGCGCATGGTTTCCAGAGCCGGAACGAGGATGGTGTCATAAGCCATGACACCGACGGGGAGCTGCTTGTCCTTGATCTCGCCGATCTGTTCGGGCAGCAGAGACTCGGAGATGAAGTCGAAGTCAACAAGACCTGCGATCAGCGTATTGATGACCGTATTGAAGTTGTTTTCCAGCTGTGCACGGACAGATTCGGTCGTGAACTTCGGACCGAAGTGCAGCCAATAGCTTTCGATGGGATGGAGGACACCGACGCGAACCATGGGCTTGCCGCGAGTCAGTGCGGTATTGACACGTGCGAAGTGATCCTCGACGTAAGAATATTCCTTATACCACGGGGACTGATGACCGATGGATGCGGGATAGTCACGCTTTGCTTCACCTTCCATCGAGACCCAGTACAGGTGCGGGACACGGATGGTGACACCGAGTGCCGCCTGCCAGTCACCCTGGAACTTGTGACCGCGGAAGTCGAAGTCCCAGTCGGTAACGCCGTACAGCTCCGAGAGCATACCTTCGCGACCGTACTGGTGAACGGCGGACTGCGCCTGCTTTGCGGTGGACAGCTCGATGTGGTTGCAGAGCATATCGATGCCGGGCAGACCGAACTTGCGGTAGGAACGCATGGCTTCGCCGAGTGCAGAGGTCTGGGAGAGCAGTGTCGGTTCCTCCATCATATGACCGGTCATATCGATGCCATGATCGATACACCACTGACCGCAGTTGTCGGCAAAGGCTTCGGTGAAGCGATCACAGACATGGTCGTGATAGTGATAGCGTGCGACGGAAATTTTCCCGTCCGGCAGATCCCAGAACAGCTCCGGGACGTGCGGAAGAATGTCATAGCTGTATTTGTCGGAGAAAGATTTGGGGAGATCCGGTGTCCACGGCAGCGTGATATTGTGTTTATCCGTGGCAAAATTGAGCGTCTGTTTGCGGGAGAACTGCGGTTCATCCGTAAAGATTGCGGGAACGACACCGTCAAATTCCTCGCCGATTGCTTTTGCATAAGCATCATGGGTGACGTGAATGAATTCGTCGATGGCTTCCTTGGAGAGGGTATCGACATAGGACTGTGCATTGTACCACGGGTCGTTGCCGGCGGTCATCAGATATGCATACCACTTGGTTCCGGCGGCATTTGCATCCGCATCGATCATTTTATAGGAAGAAAGATAACCGTCTGTATTGAGAACGATGTCGTAAACGGCGAGCAGTGTGGGCTTGCCGTTTTCCCGTGCGGTATCGAAATCAACGGTGCCTTCAATTGCGGATGTTGTAAACAGAAGGCGACGGGCACGGTAGCGATAGTTCTTGGTGACAATGCCTCCGGCAGCTCCCGACGGCCAACGGTCTTCGTCGTAAAGCCATGCGAGCATATTTTCCTTCTTTGCCTTGTCGACGCATCCGCGGACAAGATCCATGAATTCTTCGGTCAGATACGGGGTTGCCATACCGGTTCTGGAATGCATATGAAAGCCGCCCATGCCCATTTCCTTCATGGCGTCGATTTCACGGTTCAGGTGATCCTGTTCCAGCTTGGTATTCCATGCCCAGAACGGAGTACAGCGGTATTCCGATGTGGGATTTTCGAACAGTTCCTTTGACAAGGTCTCTGCCTGATTCTTCTTGTAAAGCATATTTTGCCTCCTGTGAATTTATTGATTTAATTGTATCAGATTTTTTGTCGGTTGTCTATATCTTTTTGAAAAAAATTCTTGTTTCCGTCGATCTTGACAAACTGAGGGAGTTGTGCTATGATAAACAGTATAGAATAT
Source organism: Clostridia bacterium (assembly GCA_017558715.1). GTDB lineage: Bacteria > Bacillota > Clostridia > Oscillospirales > CAG-272 > RGIG3925. The sequence continues at coordinate 2,867 of JAFYTT010000335.1, forward strand.
GATATAAGGAGAAAGATACGATATGAAAACCTATTGCAATCCGCTCTCGATTCCCGATATTCCCAGCGGCAGATGGCTGGATACGGAGCAGACGCGTACCAATCCGCGCGATTTCTGTGACTACAGATCGATTTCCGATCCGAGTGTCATCTATCATAACGGAAAATGGATTCTGTATCCGAGCTATTCCGTTGCTTATATAACGGAAGATTTTGTGAATTGGAAGCATATCGATATCGGAATTCCGCATCTGCGTTACAGTCCTGCGGTTGTACAGTTCCGCGGAAAATGGTATCTGAACGGGCACTCGATGTCAGAGGTCTATGTCTCCGATGAGCCGACGGGACCGTTTGTCCTCTGCGGATATATGACCGACTGTCATGGAAATCGGATCGCACCGGCAGACGGCTGTTATCTCGCCGACGGGGATCGGCTGTATTTTTACTGGCACAGCGCACTGCCTGTAGGGGATGCCGATGTGGAATATATGGCTTGTACGGTCGGTACCGAAATGGATCCCGATGCACCGTGGCAGATGCTGCACGAGCCGGTTGTGATCAATCAGTTCCGCCCGGAGGTGGAATGGCAGCGGCTTGGTGAATATCATCAGAATGGGCGAATCGGTTGGGTTGAGGGTCCGTGGATGAAGAAGATCGGATCGCGTTATTACATGCTGTATGCTGCTTGCGGCACAGAATTCAGCGCTTACACAAACGGAATTTTGTATTCGGATGAAGGTCCTCTTTCCGGTTTCCATCCTCAGGATCATCATGATCCGTTTACCGAAAAACGAACAGGGCTTGTGCGCGGAGCGGGTCACGGTTGTCTGGTTGACGGTCCCGATGGAACACTATGGGTGTTTTATACAAATATTTTCTGCTTCAATCATTTATACGAGCGGCGTATCAGTATGGACCCGGTCGGAATCGATGAAAACGGAGAGCTGTACTGTCCGAGGACGACAGAGCTGCCGCAGTTTGCGCCGGGAGTTCTTTCGCGTCCTGAGATAGGAAATGATGCGGGGTGGCTCCCCCTGACGTATCTGCAGCGTCCGTGGGCGAGCAGTTCCGCGCCCGGTCGGGATGCGATCTATGCGAGCGACGACAGCGTACTTACGTGGTGGCAGCCCGACGAAGGGGATCCCGAGCCGACGATTACATTCCGTCTTGGGGATGCAACGCGGTATCATATCCGTTCAGTGCGGCTGATCTGGCGGGATATCGGAATGGAGGTTCTTGATGGAGTGATGCCGGGGGCTTTTCGATATGTAATTGAATACGCGCCGCACCGTGATCTGAAGGAATGGCAGACGCTGATCGATGCATCGGATAATACCAATGACCTGTGTGTTGACTATCGGGAAACGGAAGAAGTTTTTGCGTACGGCGTGCGGCTTAGGATTCTCGGTGCTCCCAATGGTATTACACCCGGACTTGTCAGTTTGACAGCGTTTGGAAACTACGTGCGCGAGCGATAAGCCGTATTAAATTCGGGCAAATTCTCTGGTTTTGAGAAAAAACAGCGGATTTGCCCGAAATAAATCAAAAAAACTTTGAAAAAGGTATTGACAAAAAGAGGAAGAGGTGGTATAATATAGAGGTCGCAAGCGAGGAACCGCGAAAACGGCTCTTCCGAAACGAAAAAATCGAGAAAAATTCAAAAAAGTTTGAAAAACCTCTTGACAAGTCGTTTTGAATGTGATATAATATATAAGCTGTCGCAAGAAAAGACAGCCGATGATCCTTGAAAATTGAACAACAGACGAAAGATTGTACGAATTATTTTAGAGATAAGAAATTATCTTTGGAATCTCGACAATTCCTTTTTTGAAAAGAATAGCTTAAACTATTCACTCTAAACAAGTAAGAGAGCTACATCATAGCTCGGATATTGATTGAATACCCTTCGGGGTTTTTGATACC
>JAFYTT010000336.1 GCA_017558715.1 Clostridia bacterium
GTGCAGCGTGCAGGCTGCGGCACGGACAAATGCCAGCCAGAATTCCTCGACCAGCTCACAGTCAAACGTACCGACCTTTTCCGTCGGAATGTCGAGCGCATAACCGAGGTATGCTCTGCCCGACAGGTCAATGGCGGCGGCAATCAGCGTTTCGTCCATCGGCAGCATCAGAGAGCCGTAGCGGACAATGCCGCGCTTATCGCCGAGTGCTTCGGCAAACGCCTGTCCGAGCACGATGCCGACGTCTTCCACCGTATGATGGTCATCGACCTCGGTGTCACCGTGACAGATGACCGTCAAGTCAAATCTGCCGTGACGCGCAAATAGCGTCAGCATGTGATTTAAGAATCCACAGCCGGTGTTGATTTCCGACTTGCCCGTGCCGTCCAGATTGAGGGACAGCGCAATGTCGGTCTCAGCGGTTGTTCTCTTGATTCCGGATGTTCTCATTGGCATCCTCCTGTCATTTCTTTCAGTGCATCGACCAGTGCCTGCATCTGTTCTGCAGAACCGACTGTGATGCGGTTATAATCCTTGATTTTGTCAAGCGTGAAGTGACGGACGAGAATCCCGCGCGCACGAAGCTCACGGTAGATCGTATCGCCGTCAATGGACTTGTGCTTGGCAAAGATGAAGTTCGTCATCGAATCGGGCATACAAAAACCGAGCTTTTTCAGCTCTGCCATCGTCCATGCACGGTTCTCCATGACGGTTTTGCAGTTGGCACGGGTGTATGCTTCATCTTCCAGCGCACCGATACCTGCCGCCATCGTCATCGCATTGACGTTGTAGGGGTTGGTGGAGTATTTGATGGTGTTGAGGTCCTGAATGAGGGATTTGCATCCGACACCAAAGCCGAGACGCGCACCTGCCATCGAACGGGACTTTGAAAACGTCTGCGTGACGAGCAGATTGTCGTAGTTATGAATCAGATCGACACACGATTCGCCGCCGAAGTCGACATATGCTTCGTCAACAACCACGACAGAATCGGGATTGGCACGAAGGATGCGCTCAATTTCGGACTTTGCCAAAAACACACCCGCCGGCGCGTTGGGGTTTGCAATGAAGATCGTTTTATGAAGATCGAAATAATCCTCAACACGGATGGAAAAGTCATTCTGCAGCGGAATTTCGGTATAATCAATGCCGTTCAGCTGCGCAAACACGGGATAAAAACCGTAGGTCAGATCGGCAAATGCCGCGCCCTTGTTTTTGTCGCAGAACGCCATAAAGGCAAAGTTGAGAATCTCATCGGAGCCGTTGGTGGCAAGCACCTCGTCGGGCTCGACACCGAGATTTGCCGCAAGCGCTTCATGGAGCTTCTTTGCCGTCGGGTCGGAGTACAGCTGCAGGGACTCTGCGGCTTTCTTTGCATATTCCTGCGCTTTCGGCGACGGCGGGAACGGAGATTCGTTGGTATTGAGTTTGATCAGATTCTGAATCCGCGGCTGTTCTCCCGGGGTATACGGGGTCAGCGCGGCGTAGTCAGAGGAGAAAAATCGGCTCATATGCGGTCTCCTTACTTGTCTTCCAGGCGGATGACAGCACTCTTTGCGTGCGCGGTCAGACCTTCCTGCTTGGCAAAATATTCAACATCTCTTGCGACACGTTCCAGCGCTTCGTAAGTGTAATAGGTGTACTGGGACTTCTTGACAAAGTCGTCAACGGACAAGGGGCTGGAAAACCGTGCGGTACCGCTGGTCGGAAGCGTGTGGTTGGGGCCTGCGAAGTAGTCGCCGAGTGCCTCGGGACAGTTTCTGCCCATGAAGATCGAGCCTGCATGACGGATGGAATCAAGATAATCAAACGGTGCATCGACGCAAAGCTCCAGATGCTCGGGCGCGATCTCATTGGCAATGTCAATCACGACGCGCAGATCGTCTGCAACGATGATCTTGCCGTTGTTGTCAATCGACGCACGGGCAATCTCGGCGCGCTCCAGCTGCGGAATCTGCACTTCCAGTTCCGCGGAAACGGCATTGGCCAGTTCCATCGAATCGGTAACAAGCACAGCGGATGCCATCTTATCGTGCTCTGCCTGCGAGAGAAGATCTGCCGCCAGATGACGGGGACTCGACTTTCCGTCGGAGACAATCAGGATCTCGGACGGACCTGCGATCATATCGATCGATACCTGTCCGTAGACCTGACGCTTGGCTTCCGCAACGTATGCATTGCCGGGACCCACGATCTTGTCGACGCGCGGAACGGACTTGGTACCGTATGCCAGCGCCGCGATTGCCTGTGCACCGCCGACCTTGATGATCGTATCAACGCCTGCAATCGATGCCGCCGCTAAAATGACGGGATTGACCGAGCCGTTCTTTGCGGGCGGGGTCACCATAACGACTTCCTTGACACCTGCGATCTTTGCGGGAATCGCATCCATCAGAACCGTGGACGGATACGCCGCAGTACCGCCGGGCACATACAGACCTGCGCGGTCAACGGGAATGACCTTCTGACCGACAACAATACCGGGTTCATCGTTGATGATGAAGCTGTTGCGCACCTGACGCTCATGGAATTTGCGGATGTTTGCCGCCGCCTTTTCAAGAACCTCGAGGAATTTCGGTTCAACCGCCGCACGTGCCGCCGCAATTTCTTCTTTGGTGACAACAAGAGAATCAAGCTTAACGCGGTCGAATTTTTCTGTGTACATGTAAAGGGCTTCGTCACCCATCTCGCGTACATTTTTGATAATTTCGGAAACGGAGGCGGAAACGTCCAGCTCATCGTTGCCGCGGGCAAAGATGGCGTTGTTTTCGACTTCGCCGTATTTTAAGATTTTAATCATGATGATTTCCTTCTTTCGATTTCGGTAACATCAACATTCAGAATAAACCTTCCAAAGTGTCTGTATGGCGACCATTGGTCGTCCGTTGTGGGGTTCTTCTTCCCATTCTGCGGACGACCAATGGTCATCCATACAGTATCACTCGAAGCATCAGTGCTTAAGTATGCGATGCTTCTCCAATTTCAGACAGCTTCTTCACAATCGATTCAATCGCTTCATTTTTGAACTTGAAGCTCGATTTGTTTGCAATCAGTCTTGCGGAAATCGGTACGATCGTTTCCACAACCGCAAGGTGGTTTTCCTTGAGAGTCGTACCCGTCTCGACAATATCGACAATGACGTCGGAAAGTCCGAGAATCGGCGCAATCTCAATCGATCCGTTCAGATGAATGATATCGATATCACGTCCGAGTGACGTGTAATACTGCTTTGCAATGTTCGTGAACTTCGTTGCGACCTTCAGCGTCTTCTGCGGATTGTCACGGAAATCTTCCTTTGCGGCGACCGCCATGCGGCATTTGCCGATGTCGAGATCGTAAAGCTCGTAAATATCGGGTTCGTATTCGAGCAGGATATCCTTGCCTGCGACACCGATGTCAGCCGCGCCGCGTTCGACATAGATGGCAACGTCCGACGGCTTGACCCAGAAGTAGCGGACACCGACCTCGGGATTTTCAAAAATCAACTTGCGGTTGTTCTCGCGGATGGACGGACATTCCAGTCCCGCCGCCTCAAACATCGCGTAAACCTTTTCACCGATGCGTCCTTTCGGAAGCGCAACATTAAGCATTTGCTTCAACGATCTCCACTCCCTTCCCGCACAGTCTCAGAAGCTGCTTGTAGCGTAATTTTTCAGGAACTGCCTTCTGCGCCATGACGGTCTGACCCGCATCGGTCAGCATCCGTACCGTGCCGCGCAGTGCATCCATATCGTCGTTTTCCGTGTAGAGAATCACAGTATCGACATCGTATTTCTGTTCGTCTTCTTCCAGCCGTTCAAGCAGATCGAGATAAACCGCAAATCCGATTGCGCCGGATTTTCTGCCCATCTTTGCCATCAGCTTGTCGTACTGTCCGCCTGACAGAATACCGGTCGGGATGCCCATGACAAAGCCGCGGAAGACGATGCCGTTGTAATAGTTCATATCGGAGGTCACGGAGAAGTCAATGTGAATGACCGATGCCGCACGTGTATTGCCAAGCGCACCGACCACCGAGGCAAGCTCCTCGACGCAGGCAAGTGCCGCCGCGTCATCCGCGCAAAGTGCACGCAGAACGGGAAGAACCGTCTCCGCTGTGCCGTGGGTGGATATCAGCTTAACAAGCGTTGCAGTCAGCGTTTCGTCAAGTCCTGCATTGCGGCAGATTGCGGTGATTTCGTGCGTATTCTTTTCGCCGACGCATTTGAGAATCGCCGCGCGTGTCTCCTCGTCGGGCTGCAGACGGTCGATGCATGCGGAGATGATGCCGAGATGCGATACATCCAGTACACAGTCCGCGGTGATGGACAGAAGGCTTTCCGCCGCCAGTCCGAGCACCTCGGAGATGCAGTAGCCGTCGATGGCACCGACACATTCCAGACCCACCTGCATGATTTCCTTGAACTGGTGAGAGCCTTTGGAAACACGGTAGACGTTTTCGTTGTAGTATACCTTCTGCACAACGCCCGGTTCGTCGCTGCCGTTTTTGATGATCGACAGCGTCACGTCTGGTTTGAGTGCCATCAGACGTCCGTTGGTATCGGTAAAGGTAATGACGTTGTCGGAGACGAGGAAGTCCTTGTTGCGGACATACAGCTCATACTCCTCAAATTTGCTCATTTTATATTGCGTGTAACCGAACTTGCGGTACAGCGCGCGCAGTCCGAAGACCGCTTTTTCTTCATATTTCAATACTGAATCAAATGTTTCCATGGGAATCCTTTTGCAAAATGAAATGTCATCGGTCTCTCACCGATGCTTTATTATTTTATCACTTTAGCGTACTAAAGTCAAGGGTTTTTCAAAGATTGTCAGCTTTTGTATACTTATACAATAACATTCTGTATACAAATGCATTTTCCGTGATATTCACAGAATCATATAACAACAAAGAACCGGAGCACGGTAACCGAATCGGTCCTCCCGTGCTCCGGAGTCATTCTTTGTAAAAGGATATCAATATGCGAAGCTGCCTTCGTATACCCAAACGGTATTGCCGCCGAGGAGGATACGCTCATCGGTGTAATTGACCGTCAGCGTACCGCCGGGGAGCTTGACAGAAATGTCAACGCCCTTTTCGCAGTAGCCGTTTTCGCAAGCCGCGACGACAGCCGCAACCGCACCGGTACCGCATGCCAGCGTTTCACCGTTGCCGCGTTCCCAGACACGGGCACGCAGGGTGGTCTTGTTGACAACACGGACAAATTCCGCATTGACGCGATCCGGGAACATATCCGCATATTCAAACTTCGGACCGATCGTTGCAAGATCCAGCGCATCAAGTGCATCGGTAAAGACAACGCAGTGCGGGTTGCCGACGGAAACGCAGGTGATGTTGTATTCCGTGCCGCCGATGACAACAGGTGCATTGATGACCTGTTCCATATCGGTATCGACGGGAACATTCTTTGCCGTCAGATCGGCGCGTCCCATATCGACAGAGACGGAGCTGACCTTGCCGTCACGCAGATAGAGGTGCAGCTTGTGGATGCCGGAAATCGTTTCGATGGTCAGATATTCGGAACGGATATAACCCATATCGTAGAGATACTTCGCAACACAGCGGATGTTGTTGCCGCCCATCTTGCCTTCCGTACCGTCACGGTTGAAGGTACGCATCTTTGCATCTGCAACGGAAGAACGCTCGATCAGAACGATACCGTCGCCGCCGATGCCGTAGTGCGGTGTGCAGTAGCTGACGCACAGGGATTCGGGACAGGTGATCTTGTTGTCGAAGTTTTCAATATAGATATAGTCGTTGCCGCAGGAATGCATCTTGACAAACGGAATCTTCTGTCTCCACAGACGCATGTCGTTGATGTCGACAAGCTCGGTGTTTGCGCAGGTGAAGCGGGATTCGAGAATTTCCGCAAGTGCATTTGCCGTATCGAGCGAGGTCAGACACGGAATACCGAGCTGCATCGCGCGCAGGTGAAGCTGTGTATAATTGCCGAGATACGTATCCTTGACAGTACCTGTATAGATGATATAGTTGAGCGCGCCGGCTTCCATCAGCTCTTTGATTTCCTGATTGTCATTGGCGTTGGAAACGGTAATGACATCGATGCCGAGCTGGGAAATTGCCTTTGCAGTGCCGGAGGTCGCATAAACGGTGATACCGAGATCGTAGAACCGCTTTGCGAGCGAAATGGAATCGAGATAATCGTTTTCTTCAACGGAGAGCAGGACGCCGCATCTCTTTGCGCGGTTGAACGGAACAGCGAGATTTGCCGCAGTCAGACCCTTGAACAGCGCTTCTGCCATCGTCTTACCGATACCGAGAACTTCACCCGTGGACTTCATTTCCGGACCGAGGATGGAGTTTGCGTCGTTGAGCTTTTCAAAGGAGAAGACGGGAACCTTGACCGTGTAGTACGGCGGCGTTCTGTAAAGACCCGTGCCGTAGCCGAGGTCTGTCAGCTTTTCGCCGAGCATAACCTTTGCCGCAAGGTCGACCATCGGAACATTGGTAACCTTGGAGATATACGGAATGGTTCTCGATGCACGCGGGTTGACCTCGATGACATACAGCTCACCCTCGTAAATGAGGTACTGGATGTTGACAAGACCCTTGGTGCCCAGCGCCAGCGCCAGCTTTTCGGAGCAGTCGCAGATGGTCTGGATGTGCTTGTCGGAGAGGTTGAACGGCGGGTAAACGGCGATGGAGTCACCGGAGTGAACGCCTGCGCGTTCGATGTGTTCCATGATACCGGGGATAAGGACGTTTTCACCGTCGGAGATAACGTCGACTTCCAGCTCGGGACCGGACATATACTTGTCGACGAGAACGGGGTTGTCGATACCGCCGGCGAGGATCATATTCATATAGTCCTCAGTCTGCTTGTCCGAGCGGGAGATGGTCATGTTCTGACCGCCGATGACGTAGGACGGACGGAGGAGAACGGGATAGCCGAGCGTGTTTGCCGCATGGAGCGCTTCTTCGACCGTCTTGACACCCATACCCTTGGGGCGGCGGAATCCGAAGGTTTCAAGCAGTTCGTCAAATCTTGCGCGGTCTTCCGCTAAGTCAATACCGTCAGCGGACGTACCGAGGATACGGACACCCTGCCGGTCAAGGAACTGCGTCAGCTTGATTGCCGTCTGACCGCCGAACGCAACGACGACACCGATCGGCTTTTCCACTTCGATGATGTTCATGACATCTTCGGGAGAAAGCGGCTCAAAGTACAGTCTGTCAGCCGTGTCATAGTCGGTGGAAACAGTTTCGGGGTTGTTGTTGACGATGACAACGTCATAACCCATCTGCTGCAGCGTCCAGACACAGTGGACAGAGGAATAGTCAAATTCAATACCCTGACCGATACGGATCGGACCGGAGCCGAGAACCATGACAAC
>JAFYTT010000337.1 GCA_017558715.1 Clostridia bacterium
CACCCAGATCACCGACAGCTACATGTTCAAGGGCAAGAACGATTACGCGTCGTTCTTCACGAAGTTTGAATCGAAGATCACCAAGGAAATTCAGAAGTATATCGATGCGTATGATGCGATTTTGGAGTAACAACACCTGACAACACCACGCACAGGACGAGAACATCGACACTCCGTGTCGGTGTTCTCTGCATCAACCGAAAATCCCCGTCCACGCACAAGGGGGATGCTACTTTCTTTCCTGCGCGAAAGAAAGTAGCCAAAGAAGCGCGCCTTTCGTTCGCTCTGAATTGATGCCATATAGAAAGCAAAACAGATACAAAAGCAAGGCATCAATAGGAGCTCACTCCTCTGGCGGAATTATGATGCTATCCGCGCAGATGTAGTGATACGAATCACGTTATGCGGCTCTGTGCATCTTTGCACATGGCACAGAGGGCACGCAGTGTCAGCGCTCCGAAATGGATTGTCAGGTGGTTTTTCTTCATGGAACCAGTATCCTACAGCGAAGCTGTGGATACGGTTCCGATTGATGTTCGTTTCCCCGAATTTTTATACTGCAGAACTGCTTCGCAGTAGAAATTCTGACGGGAACCAGCCCTTTGGGCGAGGTTCCTCGTCGGAATTTCACGAAGAACAACGATCCTTATACTCCATATAGGAAGACGCTAACCCCATCATCAGAACTATGCCATCTTCAAAGGCGCACACAGCCGCATACCGATATTCCCACAGCAACATTTTCGCGAATAGCGCAACAATTCCGCCAGAGGAGTGAGTGCCTATTACCGCCTTGCCCACTGTCCCTTTTCCACCTTTTATATGGCGGTAATTCAGCACGAACGAAAAGTGCGCTCTTTGGTGACTTTCTCTCGCACGGGAGATGAAAGACGAAGAAAGGCAAAGCCTTTCTTCTGAAGTTACGCTGCGCGTAACTTCGTCATCCCCCCCGCGGGGACAGGCGATGGGATGTCGCAGCAGAGAAATCCGACACCCCGTGTCGGGTTTCTCGTCCCAATGCGGCGCACTCACGAAAGGAGAACCACCAACCATGTGGAACGAATACCCAAGAACTCTCGAACGCACGGGTGTCCAGGAATCCCGCGTGTTCGACCCGACCTTTGACGTACAGTCGGACTTTGTCATGGTCTACGGACTGTACAACTTAAAAGAACGCATTGCCCCGTGGAAGAAGCGCGGATACGTCATTCATCTGATGACCGGCGTTTCGTGGGGCGGCTATCAGGACTACCTGTTCGGCAAGTACGACGGCACAAACCACCGCGACGAAGGACAGGTCTACGCTGACGGCTCCGAGCGCGTCCACGGTCCCGACGTGCCGTACATGGTACCGACCAATGCGTTTGCGCACTATCTGACCGAGGGTCTGAAAAAAGCAATTGACCTCGGCGTTGAAGCAATTCATCTGGAAGAACCCGAGTTCTGGGCGGAATCCGGCTACTCTCCCGCATTCAAGCGCGAATGGGAGATTTTCTACCGCGAGCCGTGGGTGGATCCGCAGTCGTCCGCCGATGCCCAGTACCGCGCGTCGAAACTCAAGCAATACCTCTACACCCGCACGCTTGACCGTCTCTGCTCGGAGTGCAAGGAATACGCCATGAAGAAGCACGGTCGGCTTCTGCGCTTCTATGTCCCGACCCATTCGCTCATCAACTACACGCAGTGGATGATCGTCTCGCCCGAATCGGCGCTGCTCGATGTCCCGACAATCGACGGCTATATCGCGCAGATCTGGACGGGAACATCGCGTCAGGTCAACCATTACCGCGGCAATAAAAAGGAACGCACCTTTGAAACGGGCTTCCTCGAATACGGCATCATGCAGGAGCTGGTGCGCGGCACCGACCGTCGGATGTGGTTCCTTGCCGACCCGATTGAGGACAATCCGCAGTTTGACTGGGACGATTACCGCGACAATTACTACCGCACGGTGACAGCTTCCCTGCTCCATCCGAAGATTGCCGATTATGAAGTCTCTCCGTGGCCGGGGCGCGTCATGCGTGACACCCATCCGCGCGCAAAGGACGATCCGACACCCGCGAAAATTCCGCCCGAATACAAGACGAATCTGCTCTCGGTCATGCACACGCTTCGTCAGATGGCAGATCAGGGCGACGGCGAGTGGCTGATGAATACCGCCGAGGTCGGGGTTTGCATTGCCGATTCCGCCATGTTCCAGCGCATTTATCCTGCCGGACAGGAGCCTGTGCGTGCGGCGCATTTCAATGCCTTCTACGGACTTGCTCTGCCGCTGCTCAAGGCAGGTCTGTCCGCGCGCCCCGTACAGCTGGACAACATCCGCCGCTTCCCCGCGTATCTTGGTGATTACAAGACGCTGGTGCTGTCCTACGAGTTCTGTAAGCCCGCATCGCCCGATATCAACGTCGCGCTCGCCGGCTGGGTGCAGGCAGGCGGTTCTCTCGTGTACGTCGGTGACGGCTCCGATCCCTTCCATCGCGCACGTGACTGGTGGAACACGCAGGCGGACTATCCCAATCCCGCCGCGCATCTTTTCGAGACGCTGGGACTTGATCCGTTCCCCGGCTCCGGCACCTATTCGGTCGGTCAGGGTACGGTCACCGTCATCACCCGCTATCCCGGCGATCTTGCCTACGATGCCGACCACGCCGATGCTTACCGCAACACGGTGCTGTGGCTGCTGTCCAGGCGCGGTATTGACATCACGCCGACCTCGACCTTGATCATGCGCCGCGGATGCTATGTTGTGACCGCCGCGATGGACGAGCCGGTGGACGAGGAGCAGACGCTGTCGGGTCTGTATGTCAACCTCTACGACACCGCCCTTTCCGTTGTCCGCAATCCCCTGCTCAAAACAGGCTCCGTCGGTCTGTGGTACGATCTGTCGTGCATTGACCGCTCTGTCACCTGCGACATTCTCGCACTCTCCGGCCGCGCCGACAAGCTTGCCCGCTCCAACCGCATGCTGTCGTTTGTCTTCCGCGGACCGTCCGACATGACTGCCGCCGCCCGCGTCTGGACAAAGCGCCCGGTCAAGTCCGTCACCGCCGATGACGCTG
>JAFYTT010000338.1 GCA_017558715.1 Clostridia bacterium
TGAGAAAGTGGGTGTAATCTCGCTTTTTGTCTGCTGCCAATTGCGGCACCAAAAGCGAGGCTTTTGGTGCGTTCGATCCATCTGCTACGGGTCACCATACGCAACAAATCCGAACTATTTCGTCAATCGAAATTGGTTCGGTTTTGTTTTTTGAAGCACAAATGGAATACAAAGTAACCCGAGAGTTGCCCAAATGGCTTCTCTCGGGTTTTCCTTTAACCGAAATATATATTCAGAACAGCACCATCAGCCATTCTGTCAGATAAACGGCGACGCATGCGGAAACCGCGACGGTCAGCAGTCCTCTGCCGAACCACGCAAGAATGACGGATACGGCAAGACCAACGACAGCAGACATCAGATTGGATGTCGAGTACAGAATTGCAGGGAATGTCATCGCTCCAAGGACTGCATAGGGGACATAATACAGAAAGGACTTGATGAAGGGGTTTTTGATGGGCTTGCGGAACACAACAAACGGAAGCATGCGGATGAGATAGGTCACCGCCGCCATCACAAAGGTATATAACAGCAGCATGGGGATCGTGGTCGTCATACAGATTCCGCCTCCTCTCCGTCATCGTCCGGGATCGGCGCCAAAACGGCTCCGAGCGCAGCCGCTGTGACCGCACAGATGATAATAACAAAGCCGCCGGAAACACCGGACAGGATGGGAATATAACGGAATGCACAGGCAAGTGCGACCGCACCGCCGAGTACCAGAGCCACAGCACGGCTTTTCTTTGCGGGCGGAATGACAATGGCAACAAACATGCCATAGATGGCAATGCCGAGTGCCGCCATTACCGACGCAGGAAGCAATCCCGATGCGACCGTACCGAGCAGCGTGCCCGACGACCAGCCGATATACGGCGCGACAATCAGACCGAACAGATAAAACCGTCCGACCTTGCCGGGTTGTCCCGATGCCACGGCAAAGACCTCGTCGGTATTGCCGAACGCAATGAGAAATCGGTCACGCAGACGTACCGTGCCGTCGACCTTCTGCGACAGCGAAACGCTCATCAGCGCATAGCGCATATTGATGACGCATTGGGTCAGGATCATCTCACCCATGGTACAGCCGATGACCATCAGATCCAGTCCGGCAAGCTGTCCTGCCGAGGTCAGATTGGTCATTGAGATCAAAAGGGCAATCCAGCCGGGAACACCGCGCGATACCGCTGTGATGCCGAACGCAAACGAAACGGACAGATAGCCGAGTCCGATCGGGATACCGTCACGCACACCGCGCAGGAATTGTTGTCTTGGTGATTCACCAAGTTGAGTTGATTGTATCAATGTGATTTCTCCGAGTGAAATAGGTGGTAATAGGATCAGACGGTAATTTCCGCCATCGTGCCGTTTGCACCGCGTCCAAGCTCTGTTCCGTCTGCGCGGACAACACGCCAGCCGTCGCGTTCCAAGAGGACATCAAATACAGCACCGTGGGCAGAAATGTTCATCAGATACAGATGGTCAAGCGCTTTGGGCAGAGTCGGTTTGATGGTAAAGGAATGCAGTCCTGTCGGGATCATGCACAGAAGACCTTCCGTGATGACCTTGCAGTACAGTGCCGATTCGCCGGACAGCTGTCTGCGTCCGCCCTCGGGGTATGCTTCGACGGCATACGGAACACGTTCGCCGAGCAGACGGTTGTTCGAGTAGCGCAGGAGCAGATCGAGTGCTGTTTCTGTTTCGCCTGCCGCAAAAATACCGCGCAGGGTATACAGCGTCGAGCGATCCCAGATGGTAACGCTGCCCTCTTCCGTTAAGAAGCCATCGGGCTTCATCAGGTATTCCGAGCAGAGCGCATCGACGGTACCGCGGGTACGGTCATAAAGTCCGACACACAGCGGCATGCAGATCCAAGAGCGGAGCTTCTCACAGCCGTCATAATAGCGATAGGTCGCCATGCCGTGCAGATCATGACCGAAGTGCGCTTCAATGGCAGAAGCCAGCGCTGCAGCACGTTCTTCAAACAGGACAGCCTTTTCCTCGCATCCAAATGTACGCTCCAGCGCCGCAAGTCCGAGCAGACCGGCATACGTCAGCGTCGAGGTACAGAGATTGGCATCACCCGAAGGGAAGCGGTTTTCCAGCTCATCGGAATCGGATGCAATGACACCGGCTGCGTTCTTCTTTCGCTCACAGTATTCCGCACACCATTCAA
>JAFYTT010000339.1 GCA_017558715.1 Clostridia bacterium
AAATGCAGGCGGATTTTTTGTTATCTCAGTTCAGCACCAAGCGTAAACTCGAGCTTCTTCAGTGTCTTCTTGACGAACTTATCGATTTCGTCACCGGTAAATTCGTGATCGTCGGGTGTGAAGACGACATTGAACGCCATAGACTTCTTGCCCTCACCGATCTGTTGTCCGCGGTAAACGTCGAACAGCGTAACCTTGGTGATATACTTGCAGGAGGTCGCGATGGCATCCTCGATTGCCGCACAGGTCACATTCTCTGCAACCACCAGTGCCAGGTCACGGACTTCTTCCGCAAACTTCGGAATCGGCTTATAAACCGTCTTCTTTCCAAGATACGGAACAAGTGCTTCGTAGTCAAGCTCGCACAGGAAGACAGGCTTTTCAATCGCCAGTTCATTGCAGACATCATGTGCAACACGGCCGATATAACCGATTTCCTTACCGACAACAGAGATTACCGCGGTCATACCCGGATGCGTGAAGGTGGTTTCGCCCTTTGCATAGGTCAGCTTGAAATCAAACGTCTCGCAGAGTGCTTCCAGCGCGCCCTTGAGCGTGAAGAAGGTCTCGTTGTCGCCGAATGCACCGATGCACAGGCGGCGGACTTCTGCGGGATATGCGGTCAGCGGCAGAGATTCTGCCTTGTAAACATTCGCAACTTCAAAGAATCTGCCTGCCATGTTGCCGCGGCGCAGGTTGCGGACGACAGCATTCAGCATGGATGCGGACAGCGTGGTGCGCATCAGGGACAGGTCTTCGCTGATGGGATTGAGAATACGGATTGCACGGCGTTCTTCTGCATCTTCGGGGAAACGGAGCATATCGAGATCCTTCGGAGAGAAGAAGGAGTAGAAGATCGATTCGGAGTAGCCCTGTGCGCAAAGAGTCTTCTTGACGCGGAGCAGCTGCTTCTGTTCTTCGTTTCTGCCGCCAGCGGTGACAGATGCTTCCTTTAAGAACGTCGGAACAATGTGCTCATAGCCGTAGGAACGGATGACTTCTTCCGCGATATCCTGTACATGATCGTCGATGTCATCGCGCCATGCGGGAACCATGACATGCAGATCGTCGCCGTCAATGGACGGAGCAAAGCCGAGGGCTTCGAGATGACGGATGATTTCTTCTGCGGGTACTTCGATACCGAGAATCTGATTCATCTTGGAAACGGAAACCGTCAGCGGATGCGGTTCGGTGGAGTTGCCTGCGGAAACTTCAATATGAACCTTGGAAACTTTACCGCAGCCGAGCTCTTCCATCAGGTGCAGTGCGCGCTTCATACCGAGCTGGGTGGAATATTCGTCAACGCCCTTTTCAAAGCGGGAGGAGGAGTCGGAGGACTGACCGAGTGCACGGGAGGTCTTACGGACATTGTCACGTGCGAACTTTGCCGCTTCAAACAGAACGTCGGCTGTCGTATCCTTGATTTCAGAGTTCAGACCGCCCATGATACCTGCCAGCGCAACGGGCTTGTGACCGTCGCAGATGACGAGATTTTCGGGGTTCAGCTTGAATTCCTTTTCGTCCAGCGTAACAATCGTCTCGCTTTCCTTTGCACGGCGGACAACGATTTCGGTGTTTTCAAGATCGGAGAGATCAAATGCGTGCATCGGCTGACCGAATTCTTTCAGAACGTAGTTGGTGATGTCGACGACATTGGAAATGGAGTTGATGCCAACAAGGGAAAGTCTTCTTCTCATCCATGCGGGAGCAGCTTCAATCTTGACATCGGAGACATAATGTGCGATATAGCGCGGGCAGAGATCGGGTGCTTCGACGGTGACGTTGAAGGAAATCTCTTTGCCGTTTTCGGTGTAGGAAAGGTCGGGCATCTTAAAGGGCTTCTTGAGCACTGCCGCAACTTCTCTTGCAATACCAATGATGGACTGGCAGTCGGGACGGTTTGCCGTGATGCTGATATCGAAAATGAAATCATCAAGACCGAGGATCGGCTTGACATCCGCGCCGAGCGGTGCATCTTCGGGAAGCACGAGCAGACCGTTATAACCTGCACCCGGATACATATCCTCGGAAACACCGAGTTCCGTACCGGAGCAGAGCATACCGTTGGATTCTGCACCGCGGAGCTTACCCTTCTTGATGGTCATGACCCCTTCAATGGTGACATGGTCCTTTGCCGTTGCGTAAACCGTCGCGCCGACCATGGCGACAGGGAACTTGCCGCCGACACAGACGTTGTCCGCGCCGCAGCAGATCTGCTGAACACCGTATTCACCGAGGTCAACGGTGCAGATGTGAATATGGGTATCGGGAATCAGTTCGCAGGTGAGCACCTGACCGACGACAACGCCGGAGATGTCCGCGCCGACTTCCTTGAGTTCTTCTACTTCAAAACCGGCGGAGAACAGAAGGGTTTCCAGTTCCTTTGCCGAAACGTCAATATCGACGTATTCCTTTAACCAGCTGAGTGGTGCTAACATAGTTCGTTCTCCCTCCAATCAATTCTTGAACTGGTCTGCGAATCTCGTATCGGATTCA
>JAFYTT010000340.1 GCA_017558715.1 Clostridia bacterium
CCAGATTTCAAGTTCTTCTATAACTTGAGTTTCATTTCGTCCTTACTTTCCTTTGTTCGGTTTTCAATGAGCATTTGAAATGTTCATAATAGTTGGTATTTTTAACGATGAGGGTCCACCTGTTCCCATTCCGAACACAGAAGTTAAGCTCATCTGCGCCGAAGATACTTGGCTGGAAGCGGCCCGGGAAAATAGGTCAATGCCAACACCGAAAGAACAAATTGTTCTTTGACAAGCGTAAGCAGAATAGTTGGTGATTTTCACGGTGAGGGTCCACCTGTTCCCATTCCGAACACAGAAGTTAAGCTCACCTGCGCCGAAAATACTTGGCTGGAAGCGGCCCGGAAAAATAGGTCGTCGCCAACATTTCTGCTTTGTTTGTTCTTCTTGATTTCAAATATAATCCTCCGTTGCTCATGTCGTTCAACCGACTGAGCAGGAGTCCTCTATATTCCTCCATAGCTCAGTCGGTAGTCCGCGTGTAGCGCGTGCAACGGAAAAGAGCATGGAAGAATATACATCAAAAAATGAATATAATCCTCCATAGCTCAGTCGGTAGAGCACCTGACTGTTAATCAGGGTGTCACTGGTTCAAGTCCAGTTGGGGGAGCCAAAAAAGTCATTCAAGCAATATGCACCTTTAGCTCAGTTGGTAGAGCAACTGACTCTTAATCAGTGGGTCCCGGGTTCGAATCCCTGAAGGTGCACCACAGTCTTGAATGGCTTTTTATTTTCTTACATTATGAATTACATGGTAACCATGAACTTCACCATCATCAAGAGTCCTCAATTGAAGAGGGCTCTTTGTATTTTAGGAGTAAAACCTCTTTCACCATTGCAGCTTTTCATGTAAATTTATGAATGTTCGCCTGTGATCTATTTTGTCACGTTCTGCGTGACAAATTTCCGCGTTCGCTTGGTAGACATCCTGTTCAAGATGTGTTATAATGAATTTGAAAGAACGGACAGGGAGGAAATTGGGATGACACTTGGGCAGAGAATACAACAAATACGAATCGAACACGGTCTTTCACAGGAGGAGTTTGCAAATAAGCTTGGCACAACGCGGCAAACCGTTTCCCGTTGGGAGCTGGATCAGACATTTCCTGAAATTGCGAAAATCGTACTCATCAGCAGAGTGTTTTCTGTGAGTACCGATTCGATCATCAAGGACGGTATCAGCACCTTTGATGCCGATGTGGATCATTTTACCTGCGGTGTTTATCGCAGCTCAAATTGTGAGATTGTCGAGACTGAGAAGTTTGCACTTGTACTGTATTGTTCGTCAGACAAAAACCGGCTGGGCGCAAAGCTCTATAAAGGTTATGAAGACAAAAAGCGTCTTGTGGCAATCTGCGAACGCGATCAAATCCTTGAAAAAACAGAATACGCATATTTTGTTGAAGACAGTGATCCGCATACGGCGATTTGCAACAGTGAATTGGCATCGGGCCTGGGCGCTGCCTATGACCCAAATATGAAGAAGTCCATGCGCCGTTTGGAATCTTTTGTGGTGGATCATAGCGGTACACCGCTGCCAACGGTGAAGGAAGCCGGAATTCCCAAATGCCTTACCTTGTGGAGAATGGCTGACAGCTACCATGCAGCACATGATGATTTTCTGTTTTTTCTGTGTACTGGGAAGACGGAATACATTTTTACGATAAAGTCGGAGAATACCGATGTTTATTGCGGGGCTTCGTACAATATTGTTTTTGATCTCGGGCTGTTCAGCGGCGGTCAGTTTTTCAGAATTCGGAATTATAAAGACAATACGGAGAAATGGTGTCGCTTCCATTGCGATTTCTCTTATGAGTCAAAGAACATAACGATTCCGACGGAGCAATGTGAGCTTGGAAAGTGCCTTATGACAACCAAAGGTCTGATGTGGTGTATCAAACGGTATACGGATGATGAGATTGTTTTGCAGGGATGCGGCGACGATGAATACACCTATCGACGGGCCGACAGGAGAACAGAGCAGTTCATAACAGAATGAAATCTCACGCAAGTCTGTGCATCACGGAATTGTGAGGTCGCTGCTTGGTTTCTTTTGTTTTTTCTCAAAGTGTCTTGCAAGAAGTTCAACGGTATGTTATAATTAGAAAAATAACATGATTTGACAGTTGATAGGGAGGGCATATGAGATGAAAACGGAAAATCTGCACGACGGACATCGGGAGCGTTTACGGAGACGGTTTCTTGCGGCAGATGAAACCTATACACTTGACAGCAATTTCGGCGAACACGAACTTCTGGAGCTGCTTCTCTTTTATTCCCAGCAGCGTGTCAACACGAACGAGACGGCGCATCGCCTTCTGAAACGGTTCGGCAATATCCGTGGTGTTCTGGAGGCTCCCGCTGCCGCTCTTCAGCAGGTTCATGGTGTCGGACCGAGTACGGCGCTGCTGATCCGATTGGTCTGTGCACTGATGCGTGTGCATATTCAGTCAGATATCCCCGCGCGGTCGGGTTACCGTTTGACAGGACTTGCGGAGCTGGTTCCGGTGATCCGACGGATGTACTTTGCGGAGACGGCGGTAGAGCATGTATTTTTGATGCTCTTCAATGCGGAAGGGTATCACACCAAGACGGTTCGTATCTCCGACGGCACCCAAACGGGCGTTGTGCTGGACATTCCGCGCTGTGTCAGAATGGCAGTGCTGTATGAAGCGAGCATCGCCGTTCTTGTCCACAACCATCCGACCATTCCGCATCCGTCAGAAGAAGACCGCGTATTGACAGAAAAGCTGAAGACTGCGTTTTCCTGTGTGGATATGGAACTGCGGGAGCATCTTGTGCTTTCGGAAAACAGCTGTTACGCGATTTTGGAAGACCGTTTTCTTTGATTTCTTGTTATGTGATCGATGTTTTTTTCGTTTTCATGGAAATTTTTCGGAAAATTATATCAAAACGATTGACTCTCTACCATACTTGAGGTGTAAACTGTACCTGCCGGCAGAAAAGACGAAATGAAAAGAGAGGAAAAACGATGCAGATCGGAGCGTTTGCGCACCTGTGCGATACCAAGCTGTCAGTGTTACGCCATTATGATAAGGAAGGCATTCTGATGCCTGCTTATGTGGACCCGATGACCGGTTATCGGCATTATACACCGGAACAGGCGGATATATTCCGCAGGATCACCGCATTGAAGCGTGCGGGGTTTTCTCTTGCGGAGATTCGCCGCGTACATTCTCTGATGGACAGCGACGATGCGGTGCTTTCCTTGTTTGACGACAAAGAAGCACGGCTGCGCAGGATGCTTGCGGATCTGTCGCAGGCACGAGACATGATGAACCGAGAGAAAATGAGATTGCAAATGACGCTCATCGAAGAAAACGGCGCAATCAAAGCGCGGTCCGCCGGATTTGATGCGTCAAAAACCGCCGAAATGAAGTGGGAAATGGATGAGGAACTGTCGTGCGGCGGTTATCAGCGAATATCGGGATTTACTGCAAAAACGGATCGAAAAACAGGGGAAAGCCGCTTATCCTGTACGGTATGTCGGTTAAATCGTACTCCGGTATCGGTATTTGAAGATATTGAGCTTCCGTTTGTGGATGACCCGATGGTGATCGGACGCTGGGAAGTGGTTGGCATCTATGTGCACAGGGACGATATCACCGAAATCCCCGCGGCATTCCGGATCGATGAAGAGGAAAAAGAGGAACTGAAAGCGCTGTACTTTTTGCCCGGCGGTACACCGTATTGGTGTTACGGATGGACAAAAGGGGAGCTGTTATGCCGATATGGCGATGCATCCTATGTTTGCCCGTATACGATACAAACGGTTGACGGTGTTCGTTATATGTATGTTGAATGGAAATCCTATGCATATCGCTGCGGCGGAAATCCCGAGGTACTGCTGCTTCGTCAGTTGGATAACGCTGTTTACTCGGCTGATATGCTGGCGCGCAAAGACAACATCGATCTGCCGTTTACCGATGATCCCGATGTGCTTGGAACGTGGAAGGCGATCGGCATGGTTTCCAGCCCCGATGCGTTTGATCCGTCATCACCTGTGCGGCAGAACCTGTTTTTCTCGCGTGTGACGTTTTCAGAAGGCGGAATTTTGGAATCGGTATACGGTGACCGTATCATTTCCGGGGAATCCATGCAGACATGGACGCGCGGATATGTTCTGCGCAAATGGAACAGCACGGCATGTGCTTATGAAATCCGTGTGATCGATGACACACCGTATCTGTTCATCGAGTGGAAAAGCGGCGATTACATCTGGGGCGGCAGAGAACCGCATCAGTATGTGTTTGTGCGGGATACAAATCCATAAAACGTATCTGAAGGGATTACGGCACCGCGGTGCTGTGATCCCGAAATTTTGTTAAATCCGCAAAAATATCTTGACGGTTGGATGAAAACTTGCTATAATAATGATAAAATGAACCGGTACAACAGGGAGGATCATCATGAAGCATATTCCTTTTTATTACACACACCTGGACGGTGCGTTCTGGAGCGAAAAACAGCGCGTCTCCAAGGATGTCACCATCGACGCGGTATATGACCGTTTTGCGGAAACCAAGCGGTTTGAAGCGCTCAAGTGCGATCTTGAGCAGCAGAAGCGCGAGGGCTGGCGCTGTCACTTCTTCTGGGATTCCGATATCGCAAAGTGGATCGAAGGTGCGGCATACGTGCTGGAACGCGGACGCGATGCAGCATTGGAAGCGAAGGTCGACGCGATCATTGACGATATGTGTGCCAACCAGATGGAAGACGGCTATTACAACTGTTACTTCAAAATCTACGAAACGGACGACCGTTTCCAGACCCGTGACCATCATGAGCTGTACTGTCTCGGACATCTGACCGAAGCTGCCATTGCCTATCAGCATGCGACGGGCAAGGACAAGCTGATGGGTCTTGTCAAGCGTTATATTGATCTTGTTATCCGTGCATTTACCGTTGAAAAAACAGCGAAATTCATGACGCCCGGTCATGAGGAAATCGAGCTGGCACTCGTCAGAATGTACCATGCAACAGGGGAGCGCAAGTATCTCGAGCTGTCCAAGTTCTTCATTGACAACCGCGGATGCAACGATCTCGACCCCAATGGTTACTGCGGTTTTGCAACGGCAAACTACGCGCAGGACCATCTGCCTGTCCGCGAAATGACGACGGCGGAAGGTCATTCCGTGCGCGCGATGTATCTGTATATAGCGATGGCAGACCATGCGCTGGAATACGGCGATGAAGCACTGCTCCGTGCGTGTGAAGCGATTCTGAAGAACGTCGCATACAAGAGAATGTACATCACTGGCGGTATCGGCTCCTCCCATATCGGCGAGGCGTTTACCGTCGACTATGACCTCAAAAACGAGCCTGCATACACCGAAACCTGTGCAACGCTGGCACTGGCGCTGTTCTGCCAGAGAATGACAAAGATCAAGCCGATGGGCTGGTATGCGGACACGGCGGAGCTTGCGATGTACAACGGCTCCATTTCCGGTGTTTCGATGGCGGGCGATGAATTCTTCTACGAAAATCCGCTGACCATCGACCTGTCTGACCACAACAAGAACCCCGCAACCAAGGATAAGGAACGCTATCCGATCACCCAGCGACTCAAGGTCTTCGGCTGCTCCTGCTGCCCGCCCAACATCCTGCGCTTCATCAATGCCATCGGGGATTTCCTTTACACCGAGGATGGTGATACCCTGTATGTCCACCACTACATGAACGGTACGACCGCATATGAAGGCAAGACCATCCGTCAGACGACGGCATATCCGGCATGCGGCAAGGTCAGGCTGGAGGTCGGCGGATACGGTAAGATTGCGGTCCGTGTTCCCGGCTGGTGTAAGGAATTTGAAGCATCCGCACCGTATGAACTGCGTGACGGCTACGCGTATTTTGATGCAGTCGATGTGCTCGAGCTTGACTTCCACATTCAGCCGCGCCTTGTCGGGTTGAATCCAATTCCTTTCCACATCGAAGAAAAGTCATCTTCAATTAGAGAAGAAAACGAAATTTTACGAGAAAATGAAATATTATCTCAGTTTAAGGTTTTCAAAGAGAATGGGTATTCCATTGATGAATTGATTGAACTTGCTGCAACAAACGACAAATATAGTGTTGGAGAGG
>JAFYTT010000341.1 GCA_017558715.1 Clostridia bacterium
CCCCGGTGTGATTGCATCGGAGGAAACCGCGGGCAAAGCCGCATCGGTACGTCCGATTGCGCGCGGACTGTCGCTTGGTGCGGACGGCGCACTTGCGCTTACGCTGACGGAGGCGCACGATTACCTGCTTGTGGTACAGTCAGAAACGGATGCCGATGCATTGACAGCATATGTTTACACACCCGATTATGACGCGGGCGGCGGATTCTTTGCAGGAGCCAATATCGGCTGGATTGTCTTTTTTGTCATTGTCGGACTGGGGTTTGCCGGACTTGTCATTTATCTTGTGACGGTGAAGGTGATCCTGAAAAAACGGCAGAAAAAATCGGCTGTTGTAAAGAAGAAGTGATCGGATGAACATAGAGGAAATCCGTCTTTCACGACTGAAAAACCAGTATCTGACAGCAAAAACCGATATAAAGACCGCAGTGCGCGGTCTTTGCGGTTTTCAGGCGCAGTTTCTGTCAAATGCGCTTCACGCCATGCGTCTGCGCTGTTTCGATGCTCAGAACAACGAAATTCCAGCGGGTCTTTGTAAGAACTGGACAATCCGCGGTACGGTGCATGTTTTCTCCGAGGAGGATCTCGGGCTGTTTATCCGTGCCCAGAACGGTCGCTTCTATCGTTCTCTTGATTTTCACGGATATACTTTTTGGAATCAGCGCGATGTCTGGTCGCTGACACCCGAACGCCAGCGATATTTTTCCGAGGTGATCCTCGATGCTCTGCAGAGTGGTGCGATGACGCGGGAATCCCTCAAAGACCTCTGCCGTGCGCATGGGATGGATGAAGGCGAGGAGCGCAGTATGTTCGATCAGTGGGGCGGCGGCATCAGAGAACTGTGTGAGCGCGGCTTTATGCACTATACTGTCACAGAAGAAAAAACCTTCTGTCTGACACTGCCTTACACTCCGATGGAGGAGGATGCGGCACAGCTGGAGCTGGCAAGACGGTACTTTACGCATTACGGTCCTGCGACGGTACATGACTGTCAGTATTTCTTTCATGCGACAGCAAAGCAGGTGCGTCATTGGCTTGCCAAGCTGCCGGTAAATGAGGTTGTATGTGACGGGAAAACCTACTTTTGGATCGATCGCGGGCAGGTGACAGGCGGGGATATGCCCAAATGCCTCTTCCTTGCCGGATTTGATGCGCTGATGCTCGGATATGAGAAAAAGGAAAGCCTGTTTCTGCCGCCGGAATATCTGCGCGGGATTTTCAATCTTGCGGGAATTGTCATGCCTGCCGTGTTGATTGACGGACGTGTGGTCGGCAGATGGAAATACAAGAACAGAAAATGCGCCGTGACGCTGTTTGAAGATACCGCCGACATTCGCAAAACCGTATCCGAATCTGCACAGCAGATGTGGAATGAACTGCAAAAAATCGAATTTTTAACGAAATAACGAGGATAGACAAATGAAGCACCCTGACAGAAAACTTGCAAAATGTTATGACATGCCCGGACGCTCTGCCGCATTTACCGACATTGTTTACTCCGGTGAGGACGGTTCCTGGGAAAAAATCCGCGCGGATCAGAAATCCCGCCTGCCCGCCGCACCCGAATACAACGTCTATTTCGGTGATCTGCACGGACATTCGAACCTGTCTGACGGCGGACCCGATATCGATACCTATTATAAAAATCTGCGTGACCTTGCGAAGCTGGACTTCGGCGCGCTGTCCGATCACGACCATGGCGGTGTCGGAAAACCCGAGCTGTGGAAAGCAGGGAAGTGGGAGCTGATTCAGAGCAAGGTATGCGAATATTATGAGCCGGGCAAGTTCACGACGATCCTTGCCTATGAGCGCGATTCCTATCCGTGGTACAACAACATTGTTGTATATTATCGCGGGGATAACGGGGAAATGCTGCGCGGTGTACGCGACGGCGAGATGACAAGGGAAGAGCTGCATCGCTGGCTTGCGCGGGAGGATCTGATCCTCGTTCCGCATGACACCACGGTTTTGTCTTCCGGTGCGGATTTCCTTGCAATGGACATGGAAGATATGGTGCCGATCCTTCAGATCTACAGCCGGGCAGGCTGCGCGGAGTACATGGGCGATCCGTTGGCGTACGGCGATGACTGTGCGGGCGGTCACTATCAGGATGCACTTGCACGCGGAGCGAAGATGGGCTGTATTGCCTGCTCCGATGACCATTGCGGAAACGGCGGTCTGCAGGCAGGAGAAGTTCCGATTGGCTGTCCCGGCATCACCGGTGTCTGGGCGGAGAGCAATACACGGGAAGCGATCTTCGATGCATTGAAGGCGCGCCGCTGCTATGGCTTTATGGGTTCGGAGCGCATAACCGTGGACTTCCGCATCGACGGTCATTATATGGGCGAGGAGATCACGGTTGAGGGGGATCCGTCGATCTACTATAATATTGTATCGGAAACTCCCGTTGCGGCGGTCACGGTCGTCAAGAACTGCCGCGATTATCTGATTCTCCGCGGCAAAAAGGAACAGCTTTTCTATGATTACCGCAAAGAGCAGGAAGAAGACTGCTATTATCTGCGCGTCAAACTGCAGGACGGCAGAATGGCATGGACATCGCCGATCTGGGTCAGACGGGCCTAACAGCAAATAAAAAGAAAACAGCCGCACGGCAAACATGAGGAATGTGCTGTGCGGCGTTGTTATTACACTTCGGTGTCTTGAGATACGGTCGGGAGTGTCTCTGCGGTGCGGCGCATCGTTTGACGGTATTCTGTCGGTGACATTCCCGTGCAGCGGCGAAATGTCTTGGAAAAGCCGCTCATGTGCGTGAATCCGCAGGCGACGGCAGCGTCGGTCACGGACATGGTTTCCAGAAGCGGATAGACTTTGGAAATGCGCAGGCGATTGAGATAGTCGCTGTAGCACATCTGAAAGACACG
>JAFYTT010000342.1 GCA_017558715.1 Clostridia bacterium
ACCGTATCATAGAAGGTCGGCATAACGCCCTTCCAGGATTCTGCGGACAGAACTTCAACAACCGCACCGATCATCTCGGTGTTCTGTGCCGTCGTCGGAACCGTCAGAACGGAAGCGCCAGCGTCAATGGCAGAGTAGTAACGGGTCTGCGCTTCATCCCACTTCGGATACGGCAGAATGCCCCATTCGTTCTTGGTCTCACGCAGCTGATACAGTGAATACTTGATGATGGACGGCGCAAACAGATAGTTGCCCGTGATGAATGCATTTGCGGAACCCTGTGTCGTAATGTCGGACGTGACAGACCAGATACCGTCCGTCTCAAAGAAGTTCTCGCGCATGACCTCCAGCGCAGAAACGGTCTTTTCGGAGTTGACGTCCATGGAAATCGCATCGTTCTTGATGGATGCATACGGCTGTTCAATACCGTAGAAGTATGCGGAAACGGTACAGCCATCAAGTGCCGCGAACATGCCGAAATAGTCTCCCTCCGAGCGGTCGTTGGAACCGTCGGTATCGGTATAAATACTCTTTGCAAGCGAGAACATGGTCTCCAGCGTCCACTTGCCGTCGTCTACCAGCTGATAAAGGTCGGGCAGGTCATAGTTGGCAGCGGCGATCTTATCATAATAAATGCAGTATGTATAAATAATGTAGGACAGGGACAGATCGGATGCGATGATGTACATCTTGTCGTTGACAGTCGCCTGCTCGACCAGCGTTGACGGATACCACGGCTGGTTGAAATTGACATGCGGCAGATCGTACCAGTTCATGAAATAACCGCCCAGCGCATCCTGACCGGTCTGTTCCATCTGACCGATGACAAGCTCATACGCATCGTCACCTGCATTGACGGCTTTCTTTACATACGAGGAAATCTCACCGAACGGAACAGCAAGCACCTCGGGAATCGTGATGTTGAAGCGTTCTTCAACGGTACGGTTGCGGGCGTAGATCGCATCGTCGAGAATGTCGCCGGTCTCTTCCTTAACCCAAATATCATTGGCAGTAGAGTCCTGCGTGATTGTGCGGAATTCTGCGCCGCCGAAATCAAATTCGGGAACGTTGTCCGAGACAGCCCGGCGGACATCTTCTTCCGTGGTTTCAATTTCTGTCACAGCGGCTGTCTGTTCAGCGGCTGCGGCAGTCGTGGAAGCAGCACCGCTGTCATCGCCGGATGCACAGGAAGCAAGAGCGGCAGAACCAAGCGTCAGAATCGCCAACAGCATTGACTGCATACGAATTGCTTTCATAATCTTCTCCTTCAATCACCAAACGCTACAGGGGATTCCCAGCGCTTGTTGTTATAGTCTTCTTTGATTTTGATCCATTTTTCCATGTCAATATCGTAAAGATTGGCAAGACACAGAACGTA
This sequence comes from Clostridia bacterium, assembly GCA_017558715.1. Classification (GTDB taxonomy): domain Bacteria; phylum Bacillota; class Clostridia; order Oscillospirales; family CAG-272; genus RGIG3925. The sequence continues at coordinate 1,379 of JAFYTT010000342.1, forward strand.
GTACATCACATCCCACAGCTCTTCTTCGACAGCGCCGCGGAAATCGTCATCTGCCGCCGCACGGGTATCGCGGTAGATCGCCCGCGACAGCTCGCCGACCTCCTCGAACAGTTTCAGAACATAGTCCATTTCATGCCCGGGATTATGGTCTTTTTTCTTCAGATATTCCTGTAAATAGGAAATCGTAATTTCTTTCTTTTCCATTTCAGCCCTGTATTCAAACAAAACGGGGAGAGGGGATCCCTCTCCCCATCGGGGGTTTTTAATCGGATATTATTTTACCATGCCTTCGACCAGACCGGTAACAGCAGCAAGCGCTTCATCGATCTTGTCGGCATTCTTGGCACCTGCCGTTGCGAAGTCGGGACGACCGCCGCCGCCGCCCTGTGCGATCTTTGCGACCTCACGGACGATGTTGCCGGCATGTGCTTTCTTTGCAACCGCTGCCTTGCCGCAGGCTGCGACAAAGTTCAGCTTACCGCCGTCGTTGACGGAAATGACAGCAACGAGATTTTCCTTTGCGGAACGCAGATCGTCGACCATTGCACGGACCGCATCCATGTTCATGCCTTCGGTCTTGTGGGTGATGACGAGAACGCCGTTCACTTCGACCGCATTTGCCATGATATCAGCAGACTGTGCTGCTGCAAGCTTTGCGTTGAGGGCATCGATCTCATGCTTTTCAGCCTTGAGCTCATTCTGCAGCTGTGCCGCACGCTTGGGAAGGTCAGCCGCGTTGGAAGCCTTGAGTTCCTGTGCGGTCTGCGCAATCAGCGCATCCTTTTCGGTGATGAGGTTCAGAACGCCCATACCGGTGACAGCTTCGATTCTTCTGATACCTGCGGCAACAGAGGATTCGGAGACGATCTTAAACAGACCGATGTTGCCGGTGGAGGTACAGTGTGTACCGCCGCAGAGCTCGGTAGAGAAGTCGCCCATCTTGACCATGCGAACAACAGCACCGTACTTTTCGCCGAACAGTGCCATAGCACCCTCTGCGCGAGCGGTCTCAATGTCGGTTTCCTTGGTCACGATCTCGTTTGCGGCGAGAATATGCAGGTTGACAAGTGCCTCGACCTTCTGAAGTTCCGTTTCGGTCAGAGCAGCGAAGTGTGTGAAGTCAAAGCGACAGACTTCATTGGATACATAAGAACCTGCCTGCTCAACATGGTCACCGAGCACGGTGCGGAGAGCCGCCTGCAGCAGATGACATGCAGAGTGGTTGCGTGCGATGGACTTGCGGCGCATATCGTCGATGTCGGACATAACTGCGTCACCGACCTTGAATTCGCCGTTGACGACCGTGCACATGTGCAGGTAAACGCCGTCCTTCTTCTTGGTGTCATAGACATTCAGAAGATTGCCGTCGGCATAGATGGTACCGGTATCACCGATCTGACCGCCGCCTTCACCGTAGAAGGAGGTCTTGTCGAGAACAACGGTGCAGTCACCCTCGGAAACGGATTCGACGAGCGCATCCTCTGCGATGATCGCAAGGATCTTTGCGGGAGAACGCAATTCGGTATAACCGGTGAATTCGGTTGCGGGGAGATCGGAGAGCAGGGAAGCGGAGGATTCGGACCAGCCGCTGATGTTGGCACGTGCTTCGCGCGCGCGCTTCTTCTGATCCTTCATCAGAGCCGCGAAGGTCTCTTCGTCGAGCTTGAGGTTCGATTCTTCTGCGATTTCACGGGTCAGGTCGATCGGGAAACCGAAGGTATCGTACAGCTTGAAGACTTCCTCGCCGGAGATGGTGTCGGCATTCTTTTCAACCGCACCGCGGATGAGGTCGGAGAGGATGGAAAGACCTGCGTCGATGGTAGCGTCGAAGCGTTCTTCTTCCATGGAGAGAACCTTCTTGATATAGTCTGCACGTGCAGAAAGCTCGGGATATGCATCGCAGGATTCGCCGATGGCAACGGTAACCATGTCAACGAGGAACGCATGGTTGATGCCGAGAAGCTTACCGTGACGGCAAGCGCGGCGGATGATACGGCGCAGGACATAGCCGCGGCCTTCGTTGGAAGGGATAACACCGTCCGCGATCATGAACATTGCGGAACGGGTGTGGTCGGTAATGACGCGGATGGAGATATCGTTATCCTTGTCCGCGCCGTAGGTCTTGCCGGAAATTTCGCAGACCTTGTCGATGATCTTACGGATGGTATCGACCTCGAACATATTGTCAACACCCTGCATGACGCAAGCGAGTCTTTCCAGACCCATACCGGTGTCGATGTTCTTCTGTGCGAGCTCTTCGTAGGTGCCGTCGCCCATGTTGTTGAACTGGGAGAAGACGTTGTTCCAGATTTCCATGTAACGGTCGCAGTCGCAGCCCGGCTTACAGTCATCCTTGCCGCAGCCGTACTTGATGCCGCGGTCGAAGTAAATTTCGGAGCAGGGACCGCAGGG
>JAFYTT010000343.1 GCA_017558715.1 Clostridia bacterium
CAAACGGACATCCCGCACTTGCCGCGACATTGCCGTCACCTGTTGCATCGATGACATAATCCGCAAGTGCGGCAAACCGTCCGCTGATGTTTTCTGCGACGATGCCGTATACCTTTTGATCCTCGACCAACGTTCTGGAGAAGGTGGTGTTGTAAAGCACCTCGACATTTGCCTCTTTCATTTTCCGCTCAAGGATCAGCTTCATGTATTCATAATGGAAGCTCTTGTCCCAGAAGCCGCCGAACTGTCCGCGTTCCTTGAGTTCAGCGACCAGCTCGCCGACGATGCCCGTTTTCTTCTCATAGTCAAAGAACGGATTCATAAATCCCGTTGTCCATGCGCCGCCCAGACAATTGAATTTCTCGATCAGAAGTGTTTTCATGCCCGACCGTCCGAGGGCGAGCGCCGCGCCGCACCCTGCAGGTCCTGCGCCGACGACCACAGCATCGTATTTGCCGCGAACGGGGTAGAGAGTGTTTCATTGATGACCATAAGGTTCTCCTGTGTGTTTTGGGAAAAAGAACGGTACCGTTTGTCAGATGCGATACCGTTCTATTGTTTCATTTTTATAACTTTGCCATCATCTTATAGGTCTCGCGCAGATCGCCGTACAGCTTTTTGTAAATGCCGTAGTAGGGCTGATAGCCTGCGTTTGCCGTCATGTCGGGCGCGAATTCGTCCTTGAGCGTGATGATCTTCTTGCATGCATCGGAAACGGTCGGGTAAATGCCCGCGCCGACCATGGCGAGGATTGCAACACCGAGTGCGGGACCTTCCACCGTGGTGACAGCCGTCGGGATGCCGAACATGTCAGCAAGCATCTGGCGCCACATCGGACTTCTTCCGCCGCCTCCGCAGACACGCATGACCGTCGGGTTGACGTCCATTTCACGCAGGACGGACATGCAGTCGGTCAGAGAGTACGAAACGCCTTCCAGTACCGCACGGGTCATGTCGGAGCGGGTGTGCATTGCGGAAAGACCGACAAATGCACCGCGGACATCGGGGTCAAGATGCGGGGTACGCTCACCCATCAGATAGGGCAGATAGAGCAGACGGTTTGCGCCGATCGGAGACTTTGCGGCTTCCGCGCACATGACCTCATACGGGTCAACGCCGAGTGCCGCCGCTGCTGTGACTTCTTCGCTGCAGACCGTATCACGCAGCCAGCGCAGGGAAAGGCCTGCAGCCTGGGTAACACCCATGACGTGCCATGCACCGGGAACGGCACAGCAGAATGTGTGGACTCGTCCGCGCGGGTCGATGCTGACGTTGTCGGTATGCGCGAAGACAACGCCGGATGTACCGATCGTTGTGAACGCGTCGCCGTCATTGACGACACCGACACCGACTGCCGCCGCCGCATTGTCACCGGCACCGCCAACGACGGGCGTACCGGGCAGAAGACCTGTCAAACGAGCTGCTTCTTCGGTGATTGTGCCTGTGATCTCGGGGGATTCGTACATGTCGCCGAGCAGACCTCTGTCAATTTCGAGTGCACCGAGGACTTCGTCAGACCAGGTGCGCTTCGGAACGTCGAGCAGCTGCATACCGCCGGCGTCGGAGACTTCGGAGGCATACACGCCGGTCAGAAGGAAGCGGATATAGTCCTTGGGCAGGAGGATGTGTGCGCACTTTGCGTAAACCTCCGGTTCGTTGTTGCGTACCCAGAGAATCTTGGATGCGGTAAAGCCCGTCAGCGCGGGATTGGCGGTGATCGCAATCAGCTTTTCCGCACCGACACGCGCGGTGATCTCGTCACATTCCTTTGCGGTTCTCTGGTCACACCAGATGATCGACGGGCGCAGGACACGGTTGTCCGCATCCAGCATGACAAGACCGTGCATCTGTCCTGACAGACCGACACCGACGATGTCAGCGGGATTCACGCCGCTCTTTTCCACAACGGCTTTGACTGTGCCGAAGGATGCGTTTGCCCAGTCGGCGGGATCCTGTTCCGCCCAACCGTTGTGCGGCTGATACAGCGGATATTCAATGGTATGGGAGGCAATCGGAGTTCC
>JAFYTT010000344.1 GCA_017558715.1 Clostridia bacterium
GAAACACCTTTTGCTATAGCGGCTGCCTTTGCGCAGGCGAGCGACGTGCCAAGGATCGCGTTTGCTCCGAGACGGCTCTTGTTTGCCGTTCCGTCAAGCTCGATCATAAGACGGTCGATCTCTTCTTGCTCAAATACGTTCTTGCCCACAAGTGCCTTCGCAATCTCACCGTTTACCGCTGCGACAGCTTTGGTAACACCCTTACCGAGATAATAGGATTTATCTCCGTCTCGAAGCTCGTATGCCTCGTAGATTCCGGTAGATGCTCCCGATGGAACCGAAGCCCTACCCTTAGCACCGTTTTCAAGAATCACATCAACCTCAACGGTAGGATTTCCTCGTGAATCGAGGATCTGTCTGCCATGTACAGACTTTATCAAAACAGTATCTTGCATATATCTGATTTCCTTTCATAAATTGATATTGGCACGTATTCTGCATAAATATTATACCAGAAAATTGTTATTTTTTCAACAGTTTACGATCATTTTACCCAAAGAACGTTCGGCTTTATTGTTATGCCGAAAAAGTCATTCTTTACCAAAATCATCAGTTACTACTTATCCCTTGATCTTTCGTCCCGAAAGTCCCTGATACTGCAGGAGAAACGAGGGATGTTGTATGACCTGCATGGAGATCGCTGTCAATGCGGCAAACGATCTGGTTCGTAAATACAGCACGCGCAATCCGGAAAAAATTGCTGATGAAATGAACATTCAGATTGTACCTATGCCATTCTCAAAACAGAAAGGTGTTTATACGATCATTGAACGTCAGCCAATCATCATGATTAAACAAGATCTGCATCCTGTAACACGGTCTATCGTCATCGCCCATGAGCTTGGACACCATATGCTCCACAAGGCACAATTGAAAAAAACTCCCAACTTACAGGAGTTCAATATCTTTGATATGACAGATAATCATATCGAATATAAGCGAATGTGTTCGCGGCACAGCTGCTCCTACCTGATGATGAAATCACAGATTACATATATCAGGGGTATGATATAGAGAAAATCGTACGAACAATGAAATCTGACATCAATCTGGTAGCACTGAAGGTTGCCATTCTGAACAGCGGCGGTCATAAGTTTCGTGAACAAGAATATCGGAATCGGTTTTATTGATAATATTGATGATTATATTCCCTCCCTCAATTCCATACTATCTCCTAATTTCCCCATGAATGGGTTTCTCTGGGGAGGCATATGATTATTGGGTATATAATATAACAAGCTCATTCATACCGTCACAGCAGTAATGAAATGAGCTTGTTACTTTTTTCAGCGATTAAGTTTTTCGATTTATTTCATTTGCTTGAAATCCTGAGAGAATCGGAGTTGCCACCGAATCATTCCATCGCTGGATATTCCCTTTTTTGTATTCCTCTTTGTACTGAAACAAAAAATTCGAATTGGATGGTCGCTTCACCTGCGTTCCGGAGTGGTAAAGCAGCATTGAACATTCCAAGCCCTGTTTTTCCCAGATGGAATTGATCGTATACCGAAGGGAACGTTCTACTGCTTTCCATTTGCAATGATCCATTTTGGCAATGTCAACATACATTGGAATCACTTGCATATCCGTAAGGTTTTCATGCTGAACAACATACTCTAATGCATATTGCATTCGTATGCAGGATCGATTCCAGCCCACTACTCCCATATGGACGAGAGAATAATAGATCGTTTCTTTATCAGCTTCTGTTAATTCCCTCATTGAATGCTGTAATTATAGATAGATGTTTTTGCGTCGCTGATCGTTTCGACAACACCATTCCGATGGACATCGGCATTGAACTCCAGACGGTATGTAAGGTACTTATACACATTAGGAACCGTCATTGTCCAGTGGAAGATAAAATCATTTACTGATAAATCATTCCACGAAGCGATCAGTGTTTCAGTTCCAGATGTTGCCACGCGATAAAACCGAATGTCCACATTGTCGATTTTGTCAGCATCTGACATAGCGTTAATGGTAATCCGCAATTTTGCATCACCATTATCATATGCATTATCCATCGTCACAGCCAAAGTGTTTGTCCATCGTGGCTGAACAGCATTAGCAGTCACCGACAATGCCATGATAAGAAGCAAAAAAACAGATATGAGTCTCTTGATTTTCATTTCAAGACCTCCTAGTGAATATAGAATTCTGGAATTTACCCCAGTATCTATATAACGACATATCAATACAATTTACTACACATCATCTAACTTTTCTATATTATTTGCAATTTTTATAACTTTATCTTCCTCTATGTTACTTAAAATAGATATAAAATGATATCCGTCATACCAAAAGAGTGTGTAGTCACCATTTTCGTAAATCAAGTAAGCATCAATCTCGTGAATCTTAACATTATTTGTTATTTCATTCTCAGAATCCAGACTCATACGACCAAAATTTTCATCTGAAATATTGATCGAAATATAACCATTACCTTGATTTTCTTCGCGAAAGAGAATTTGATAATCATCATTCAATATCAATTCAAATTCATCCGGAATATAAAAAAGCCCATATTCACTTGTTGAAGCAACAAGTGATTTCTGTTCTTTTGTTTCATACGATATATATTTCTCAAACAAATCCGCAAACACATTCTTCACTTCCGCATTGACCGACGGAACCATGAGAATACCAAACAGGCCAAGATTCAACAGTACAACCAAAGTAATAGAAGCAACGCGGATAACCACACGCATGGTTTTCTGTTTTTCCGTTTTCCCTGCATGTGCAATCATTTTTTTGATTTTCAATTCTGTTTCCGCAGAAATTGTGCAGGAATCCGATTCTTTCTCTAACTTTGCAACGTCCTCTTCTATAACATCTGAAAATGCATTTTCCAGTAGAACATCAAAAATTGCTTCATCCACTTTCTTATTTATCATAACCGTAACTCTCCTGTATCATTTTGCGCAGCACTTGTTTTCCTCTGAAAATGCGAGCGTTGACATTCTTTTCCGATAACCCCAATTCCTGTGCGATTTCACGTTCTTTCATGTGTAATATATATTTCATCTCGCATACTTCACGGTATGTATCACTCAAACTTCGGATACAGGATTTCAAATACTCATACCCTTCCTGATCAATGATTTTGTCAACAACAGTCGGGATATCCTCACTTAATATCTGTTCGTATTCATCAATATCGGTATATTTCTGTTCCTTTCGGACAATATCGTAAGCGCATGTTCTAATCGTTGCATATATGTATGCACGCCTCTTTTCCGGACATAAATCTTTCAGCGTTTCAATATTGTTAATCAGCTTCTGAAATGCATTGTGCAATACATCTTCGGCAAAACGCTCTCCCACCAGTGATAACGCATATAATTTCATAGTCTTGCTGTATGCTTCATATAACGCTGCAATGAATGAGCGATCCTTTTCATTTTCAATCGCCATCAAGTACGGTATTAAAGTAATCAACTCTTGGTACCTCACATTGTTTTATATATATTCTCTGGGTATAGTATACAGTATATCATATGTATGAGAAAATTTCAAGATTCGAGTTTATATATCAGAAAGATCCGTATAATATTATTGTAACTAACGCTTTACACAGACCATCTGTTAAAGTGATGAAAAAAATCGATTTTGTACCCGCGAGAATAATGTCATAGTACGCAGGCAGAACACCATTCTCACTGTCCCACGACATCAGCTCCAGTACCGCGCCGACCATTTCGGGATTTGTGATCGTATTCGGGATACAGGTCAGGCCGCCCCAGTCCAGCATCAGATATTCTTCCTGCGCTTCATCGAATTTCGGATACGGCAGAATACCGATTTCCACATCGACTTCACGCATGGATTCCGCGTAGCTTGCACCGCCAAGATAAAACAGGACGCGTCCGGTATCCATTGTCGGATGGTTTTCGTCAGGCGTACACCACGCAGCACCGGGAGTTTCTGCCAAACGGAGCATTTTTTCTGCGATGGTATACATTCTTTCATTGTTGACAATCATCTCAATTCTGTCGTCTGCCCCTTTGTGTGTCAAATACTGGCCAGCACCTGTCATAAAGGAAGAATATAAGCACCCATCAATACCCATCACACCGACACGGTCGTTGAGTGTCATTGTACCGTCACCGTCCAGATCGGATACAACAGCGGTACACAATGAAATAAAGTTATCTAAAGTCCAGGTGCCATCGTAGACCATCTGATAAGGATCGTCCAGATTGAGATCCCGAATCAGATCTCTATTGAATATCAGAACAAACGGATTGGGAATGATGATATCCGATACACCATAGGTCAGCTTATCTCCGAGACTCAGCTGTTCCATCATTTCAAGATCCCACCATTCAGCTTCCAGATCGATGTTCGGAAGTTCACGGTAGTCGTAAAGATAACCGTCAGTGACAAGGTCTGCAACACCGGCAATGCAATGTACCATCGTATAATCATATACATCGTCCCCAGCCATGACTGCCTTTTGTACTTCCGAATGAATCAGTGCACCATCCAAAAGATAATCGGTCATCTTGACATTCAGGGTTTCCTCAACAAAGATTCTGCGATTATAAACCGCATCGTTCATGGATTCGCCGATTTCCTCCTCGGCAAAATAATAACGCTTGAAATCGGCAGAATGCAGAACATGGAAATTATCCCCGCCGAAGTCCAGAGTATCGGGAAGCGCATGAGGGGTACGGGCAGGCTCGGTTTCCGCCGCCGCAGTCTCGGTGATCGAGGCGGTTTGTACAGGGGTGTCTGCGGCTGTATCATTTCCGCATGCAGCAAGAGGGAGCAGCAGTGCAGACAGCAGCAACAAAGTGATTTGACGCGCATGTTTCATAGTACTTGTTCCTTTCTTGTATCGTGTGATCAGTTATTTCGCATGGGGATTCTTTTATAGGTTAAATTTCAGGCATCTCAATCAGCGCGCCGCCAAGCACCGCAGAATCGTGTGCCAGAACACCGGGAAGCGAGATCTGAATCGCCTTATCCACATTCAGACGCGGTTCGCGGTCAGTGAGAACACAATCTGCAAAATCATACATCATGCGCTTATCAGCACCGCCGTGACCGCCTTCACCTTCACCGGGATGGCTGATGGTAATCGGAATCTCTGTTTTATTCATAAAGCTGCCGGGAACTTCCTCCAGACTTGCGTAGGAATATGCTTCACCGATGTTTTTTAAGCGTGTTGTTTCAATGGAACCCTTTGTACCGATGATACGGTAATTGTGTGTTGCGCCGCAGTACGCACCGAAGCAGATCAGAATCCGGATAACCGCACCTTTTTCAGTAAAGAACAGTGCCGCACCGTTTTCGGGACCGCGCTTATACGGATTATAGCGTGCAGCAGGTTCCATACAGGTAACACGTACAACACGGTCGTCCATGATCTCCAGCAGCGGACCGAGCTCGTGTGTCAGATAACGGATTGCGGGATTGTACATACGCCAATGATCCTTGCCTTCAAAACGTTCTGCGGTGATTTCACTCGGTTCTTCGGAATGAAGATACTCACCCTCCGCACAGACGATCTCGCCGAATTTGCCTTCCTCGCGCATCGTCTTCCACGACTCCATGTTTGCCCAATAACAGCAGTTCTCCGCAAACATGTACTTGACCTCGGGATGGGCAAGTACTGTCGCTTTCAATGCGCGTGCTTCCTCAACAGAGGTCACAGCAGGGATTTCGCTTAGGACATTCTTGCCGGATTCCAATGCCTTGATTGCCGCAGGTGTATGCTCCGTTGCGTAATTGAAAACAAACACCGAATCAATATCTTCATTTTTAAGCATCTCATCATAGTCGGTATACGAGACAACATCGGTCACACCATTTTCAGCAAGACGAGCCTGTGCCTGTGCAACCGCGCCCTCGTCTTTATCACAGATAGCGACGAGCTTGATGTTCTCGCACTGCAGAATGTCATTTAAGCCATAATATCCGCGCATGCCAAGTCCAAACAATCCCAATTTGATTTGCTTGTTTTCCATAGTTCAATCTCCTTTTTGTCATAGATTCAATAATATCAATCCGAGAGTACCGAGCACGATACCCGCGATTTGGCGTCGGTTAAAGGTTTCGCGGTACAACACCCGCGAGCATACGAAAGAAAGAACAATTTTCATTCCGGTGCGGATCGGTGATGCCAATGATATCGGCATCATGCTGTTGATCACCATGGCAAGAAAGTTCGTCAGTCCGTTGGACGCACCGGCACAGACGGCAAACGGCAGACCGCAGCGCAGTATCTGACCAATATGTCCCCGTTCCTGCCGGATACCGGCTGCAGCAAGCATAACAGCGGAAACGCTCAGCGTGATGATCATAAATTCATGGTTACAGGCATTGTCAAAGCGCACCTGCTGCATCTTCTGCAAAACACCGACCATACCGCATCCGACAGTGGAAAGACCGACACAGAGAAGCCATTTGGCGGACATGCGGTTTTCTTCTTTGCTCTCTTTGTCCCCGGCACCCGGATTGATCAGATATAAGGAGACCAGGATCACGGCAATTCCGGGCAGCGTCATTGCAGACAATGTTTCCCGCAGAAAGAAGATCCCATAGACAATGGACAGCACCACGTTATATGACAGAATCAGATTGGTTTGCGCAAACGGGCCGCACTGTAGTGCAAGGTACGTCAGAAACGATGCTGTACAGTAAAAAAAGCCGGAAATCATGCCCATTCCCCACAGTGCCGCAGATGCATGAAAGCCGTCCGTATCGGTCAGCAGAAAAAACGAGAGGGAAAATAAGGAGATCATAGCTACAAAGAAAAAACCGCCGCTGTGCTTTGTATTATACCAACGGATCGCAATGCCCTCCGTAAGTGAAGTGCAGGATGCTGCAAGAATCAAAAGACCTTCCATGCCCAATGTCTCCCTGTCTGACGTATTGTTCTGTCTTTATTATACAGAAAATAAGCGCATATGTAAATGGAAATATCCCCGTTTTTATAGGAATTTACCCACATCTTCTTGCTTTTTTGATTGATATATGATATACTGTAAAAAAATTTTGGGAGTAACCGATGGGAAGTATCTGCAAATTCTTACCGATGAAGGAATACCGTGACAGCATTCAGCCTGTCTATTTTGTATATGAGGCGGAATTCCACAAGCTGAAACAGCCGTTTATTTATGCGATCTATTATTTATTTCTGATTACCAAAGGAAGCGGTGTACTTCATCTGCTTGATCACGATTATCCGCTGGAGATCGGTACGCTGTTTGCCATTGTTCCGGGATATTCCTTTACCATCGATGGCAGCGAAGATCTTGCATATATGTATATCAGCTTTATAGGAGACGGTGCCGCAGAGCTTCTTGCGCAGACATCGCTGAATCCTCAGCATCCCACTGAATCACAGTTTGATCATCTGATTCCATTTTGGCGCAATGCCGTTCAGCGTATAAAACCCGACAATGCCAATCTCATCACAGAAGGTGTACTTCTATATACGCTGTCGTATCTGACAGATACAAAAAAAGAGAGTGCTGACGAAAACAGCAAGCATCTTGTTTTCGACAATATTCTCAAATATATTGAGCATCATTGTACGGAACGCGATATTTCCTTGAAAAAAATCGCTGGTATTTACGCTTATTCCGAAAAGTATCTCTCGCATCTGTTTAAGCAGAATATGAATCTGAATTTCAGCGAATATCTCAACAAACAGCGCGTCAGTCGTGCCACACAGTGTATCGGTGCATCCATGACCAATATCACGGAAATTGCGACTTCATGCGGATACAGTGACCCACTTTATTTTTCAAAAGTGTTCAAAAAACATATGGGTGTATCGCCAAAAGTGTATATCAAAACACACACCAGCAACGGAAGCAGCGATGATAAAGAAACGGATGAAGTATAGTGTGGGAATGGCTCGTACACAGTGACATGAGCACCACGACGAATATTTATAGCCACCTTGATGCGGTGACGAAGGCAGAGACAGGCGCAGCGATGAGTAAGACGTTGGGGTGAGATACCAATAAAATAGCGAAGGAACTGTTGCAAGAACCACAAAAAGGGACTTACAACAGTTCCAGCAATTTTACCGAAAAGAAATCGAACACGAAAGCACAGCAAAACAAGAGTAATCGAAAATTACTCTGAAAAAGGATATAAGTATCATATTTTTTGTATTGATTCAATCCGTAGATACACGATTTCCGTCCAGGAGTTTCGTACCATTTCATATTGATGCTTCAAAGTAAACCCAAAATATTCGTCATGATTGACAATATCATGTAATTTTGGTATATGCTGATCTTCACGGGACTTTATGTCTTCGCATACTCCATCAACACGGTTGTTGTCTGCGGTATCTTCCCGGCGGGCGGCGATGCCAAGTACGATGCGGTCAGTGTTTTCATTGCTACATGGTGCATTGCACTTCCGTTGGCACTACTCGGTACGTTTCTTTTTGATTTGCCGGTCATGATGGTGTACATTGTCATGTGTATGGACGAAATCATCAAGGTGCCTTTCATATATCCGCATTATCGAAAATACCTGTGGATGAAGAACCTCACAGAAGAAAATCCGTAAGACTTCGGAAACCGGGCTGTTGCACTCATGCACAGCTACCCCGTTTTCCAAAATCGATATAAGAGCATTGACTTCTGCACAAAACTATGCTATAATCAAAACACAACCACACTACTGTCAACGGAGGTTCACTATGCGAATTCTTCTCAAAGATCACTGGAAGGTCGCCGGGGCATGGCCGTTCACTCCTCTGATGGGCGCATCCATGGAAACGGGAGTCATCCTGTCGGGAGTCACCCCCGTGATCGACGCGCACGTACCCGGAAGCGTCTACGATGACCTTCTCCGCGCGGGACTCATCCCCGATCCGTATTACGAAAAGAACTCCATGCTGTGCGAATGGGTCGCAAACCGCTTCTGGAGCTATCAGACCACCTTCAGCGTTCCCGCGGAATGCGCCGGCAAGAACATGCGGCTTGTGTTCCGGGGCATTGATTATCACGCACACATCAGCCTGAATCAAAAGTGTATCGGCGAACACAAGGGTATGTATGTCCCCTGCATCATCGATGTCACCGATATCATCAAGCCGGGCGAAGAAAATAATCTCGTTGTCGTACTCGAAAACGCACCCGATGAAATGGGGCAGATCGGCTACACCAGCCGCACCTTCACCCAGAAAGCGCGCTTCGGCTACAAGTGGGACTTCGGGACCCGTCTCATCAACCTCGGTCTTTACGACATTGTATACCTCGACATATGCGATGACCCCATCGAAGATCTCCACATCAGGTACCTCGGCGACGGCGAAGTTGAAATCACCGCAGACAACGAATCAATCTCGGCTGAAATCTCCTTCGGCGGCGAAATGTTGGCATCTGCCGAGTCTGAAACCATCAACGGGCGTGCCCACCTTACACTGAAAGTTGAAAATCCAAAGCTCTGGTGGCCCAACGGTTACGGTGAGCAGCCTCTTTACGATGTAATCATCCGTACCAAAGACGATGAAAAGAAGTGCCGCGTGGGTATGAGAACCCTTGAATACAAGAAGCCCGAATGCGCCGACAGTACCGTTCTGCCTTATATTCCCGTGATAAACGGCAAGGAGATCTACATCAAGGGCGTGAACATGACGCCTCTTGATCACATGTACGGCTGCGTAGGCAAAGAACGTTATCAGAGACTGCTCTCTATCGCAAAATCCGGTTATGTAAACCTCATCCGCGTATGGGGCGGCGGCATCATTGAAAAGGAAGAATTCTACGACCTCTGCGACGAATACGGCTTCATGGTATGGCAGGAATTCATTCAGTCCTCTTCCGGTATCGACAACATTCCGTCAAAGCGTCCCGAATTCCTCGCGCTTTGCGAAAAGACCGCACGTGCTGTCATCCCCGAAAAGAGAAACCATACCTGTCTCACGTTCTGGAGCGGCGGCAATGAGCTGATGGATGAAAACGGGATTCCTTCCACGTATGAAGATGAAAATATCGCAATGCTCAGAGCAATCTGTGAAGAACTGTCCCCCGAAATACTTATGCTTCCCACATCCGCGTCAGGTCCCACCGAATGGTTCGATCCCAATGATCCGAGCCGTAATCAGGATATTCACGGTCCGTGGAGATATGCGGGAGTGGAAGAACAGTATTCACTCTATAATAACTCCACGATCATTCTCCACAGCGAATTCGGCGTCGACGGTATGTCAAACCTGGATTCCATACTTACCGTACTCGGTCCCGAAAACAGAAAGATTACCACAATGGATGAAAATTATGTGTGGAGACATCACGGCGAATGGTGGGATTCCTACAGCGTCCGTGAACGTCCTATCTTCGGCGATCTGCGCGGCACGACCGATTCAGATCTCAGCGACCTCAGAGTGCTTGTTGACCTGAGCCAGTATATGCAGGCGGAAGGACTCCGTTATGCAATCGAAGCGCACCGCAGACGTTCCGTCACCGCATCACCCGCAAGGCTCGCTGTCGGCGACATGATCACATTCCCCGCACAGAAGAACATAGGCTCCATTGTGTGGCAGATCAACGAACCGTGGCCC
>JAFYTT010000345.1 GCA_017558715.1 Clostridia bacterium
GGTACACGTATGCGCGGCATTGACCCCGGCGTTATGGTCGATGACGATGGACGTGTCTATATCGCACTTCCCAAGCCGTTCCGTCTCGGTGAGCTGGATCCCGATAAGGATTATGCGGAAATCAAAGAAGGCTCTATGGTTTATGTACAGGATTTGGTCACGGAATCTCCCGACCATCACTTCGGATTCGAAGGACCGTCCCTGCGCAAATTCGGAAATCTGTATTACTTCATTTATATCGCATCGGAAATCGGTCAATGGCGTCCCGTGCGCATGAATTACCTCATTTCCGAAAATATCCACGAGGGTTGGCGCTTCGGCGGTACGATCATTGATACTGTCCATTATCTGAACGGCGTAAACGTTCACGGTTCCGTCGAGAAGTTCGGAGAACAGCTGTATCTTTCCTATCATCGACTTTGTCCCGGTGTCCCAACCGATCTGATGCGCGAAATGCATATGGAACGTGTTTCCATGGACGAAAACGGGCACTTTATGCAGACGATCATCACCTCATCCGGTGTTCGTTCCGCGTTTGATGTCGGAGAAAAGATTCCCGCTTCCACCGCAGTATGGTTCTCCGGCGGACGAGGCGATCTGCGCTTTATGCATCGCGGCGTGGAAGAGCCCGTGGGAAGCCATCACTGGACATTCCCCGCATATCCGTATGCATGGTTTGTTGAGGCAGGGCAGTACAACGGTTATCGTTATCTTTCCCTTGACAGCGCCAAAACAGTCAGCTTCCGCATCCGAACAACCGCACCCGGCGCTGTTCTGCTTCTTCGGAATGCCTGTGATCAAGCCGTTCTTGCGCGTGTGACACTGGACGACACAGACGGTACATGGGAAACCGTTTCTGGTGTACTTGCAAAAGGACTCTCCGGTCGTTATTCCGTCTGTGTGGAGCTGGAAACCGCACCGACATCCGGTCAGGTTGACTTCGACTGGTTTTGCTGTCATCCGTAATTGTTATTGACACATTGATACTGAAATATAAAGGAGAATTTCCATGAAAACCATCCAAACTGCTGCCTCCGAGCGAATTCTGCTTGCCGCACACCGCGGTGCTGCCGGCGGCAACATCCCGTGCAACACATTAGCCGCATACGAAATTGCCCTCCGTCACGGTGCGGATATCGTCGAAATCGACGTTGCTGTCACCGCGGACAAACAGCTTTATGTCTTCCATCCCGGCATGGAGCATCCCCATCTGCGCTCTGACATCCGAATCAAGGACATGACCGCAGAAGAAGTCGATAAGCTCATCTTCGTCAATCAGGACGGTACCAAGACCGTACACCCCGTCAGCCGTCTCGATGAGGTTCTCGATCTGATCAAGGGACGCGCATATGTCAATGTCGATAAGTTCTGGGATGACATTCCCGGTATCACCGAATGCATCCGCCGCCACGGTATGCAGGACGAAGTCATCGTCAAAACGTCCGCTGACCCCAAGTGGTTCGATCTCGTCGAGCAGTATGCACCTGAGCTTCCGTATATGCCGATCATCTCCGAAACAGACAAGTGTACCGAAGATCTTCTGAAGCGTAAAATCAACTTCATCGGTGCGGAAGTGCTGTTCAAGACAGAAGAATCTCAGGTAGCTTCTCCCGAATACATCGATGCAATGCACAAGAAGGGTCTGCTTCTTTGGGCAAACGCAATCGTATACGACTACCGCGCTGTGCTGACAGCAGGTCACACCGACGATTCCTCTCTGACGGGCGATCCGTACTCCGGCTGGGGTTGGCTCGTTGACCGCGGATATGACATCATCCAGACCGACTGGACACTGGCGGCAAAGATGTATCTTGACGAGGTCGGCAAGAGAATCAAATAATTGCATGCAAAGTACAGCGCATTTCTGCCGGGAAAAGCAGGAATGCGCTGATTTTTTGCGTATATTGTAGGTAAAAGATGGATTATGGGAGGTGCTGTCCATGACAGAAATGACAGAACAACAAATTCGTGCCATTTATATCGAAAACGGATTTCCCGATGATACCCCGCAGCTGACCAATGTTGGGTTCCGCAATCGGGTCTATATCGGAGAACACGCGGTACTTAAAGTATACCCCGAGGATAACCGCCGCGGCTATCAGAAGGAACGCTGGTTTTACGAAAAAGCAAAGATTGACAGTATTCCGAAGCTGATTGCCGCAGGGGAAGACTGGATTCTGATGGAACGTATCCACTGTATCGGCTTGTTCCGGCTGTGGCGTGATCTTTCTGCCCAGGCACGGGAGGACATTATCCGGCAGATCGCGGCGATCACGCTTTCCGTCAGCAGCATGGATCTTGCGGGATCGGAAGAATTTCTGCCATGTTACAGCGATTACCGCGCACGTGTTTTGTATCGGATCGACACGCTGGCACAGAAGCTGCGTGAAATCGGAGGAATCAGGGAAGAACTGCTTTCCGAGGTACTGTCTTATGTACAGACACACGCGCATGTTCTGGACGATGTGCAGTCTGTTCTGATCCACTATGATCTGCATTTTGATAATTTTCTTGTCACGGAAGAGGGAAAGGTGGTTCTGATTGACTTTGAAATGCTGGAAGCAGCACCAATGGATATGGTTCTTGATGTCTGGCAGCGGATGCTGATTCATCCATTTACCTACGCAAACGAGGACGATCATGAGCATACACATCCCAAGGATTACACAGAGCTGCTTGTATGGATGCAGAAATACGCTCCCGATTTGTTTTCGCATCCCGAAGTACGCCGCCGTGTCAATCTCTATGCCATCCGCTATGAGCTGGACCTGTTGTGCGATTTTCCAATGGCAGCATGGCCGATGGAACGTCTGGAACGTTATCTATCCGAAGATCTTTGGTGAATCTACAGTCTATATAATAATTGAAACACAGAAATCACTCTATTTTTAACCGGAGTTTAATTTCTGTGTTTTCTTCATATAACGGCCGCGTCATACATACATTGAGCGTGAAATCGAACCGGTACAGAATGACACTCTGTCATTCGCCGGTATTTGGGGGATATGTATGGATGCCATCAAAGAACGCGTACTGATGCTCGGGGCCTATATCCGTGATACACATGCAACGGTCAGAGAAACCGCAGGACGGTTCGGAATCTCAAAATCCACCGTGCATAAGGATATGACGCAGAAACTGTTTCATTATGATACCGCCATGTACACGGCGGTGCGGACGGTATTGGAAGAAAATAAGGCAGAACGTCATCTCCGCGGCGGGGAAGCGACCAAACAAAAATACCTTCAAAAGAAGAATACGGAGCAGCGTATGCAGACTTGTTGATTATATTCCTTTACAGAAAAATTTTCACATGCAAGAGAATCTGACAGAATTTTTCTGCGGTTGGGTGTATAATGAATGCATCGATAACGCAGGAGGATGGCAGATGAGTGAGATCGTGATCTGGGGCGAAGTCCTGTTCTGTATTGATTTCTGCATGGATTTCTGTGCGCTGTATTTCACCCTGAAACTGCTGCACCTGAATACCAGTGTCCATCGTCTTTGCTTCGCCGCGGCCATCTGCGCAGCTGCAGGTGTGATCTGTGTACCGATCATAGACAGAATTTTGCGTGTGGCGGTATCGGTTTTCTCTGTTTTTGTCACCATTGCCATTCCGATGTTCGGGAAACACAGACCGATACACAATTATTTGGGTGCTGTATTTCTGTTTTTGTTCCTTGAAGCAGCCGCAGGAGGGATGATGACCGTACTGTTTTATACGCTCAACCGCACTTTTTCCGATCTCGGCGTGCAATTGCCGCATGACAATCTTCAGCTTCGGATATTCTTTCTTGCAGCAGCGATATTGTTTTTTCTGCTCGGAATTGTGTCCCGTATGCTGTCCGACGCCGATATCAGAAAACTGGTACAGCGCGGAGGAACCGTAAATATCGGATTTGACGGCAGAGAAGTTACGCTTCCGTGTCTGTTCGACAGTGGGAATCTGGTTCGTGAACCAATCTCAGGAAACCCGGTTGTGATTGTACCGGAATGTGCACTTGATATTCTTGGTATTGATGGAGATGCGCTGTCATGCGGTACCGTCAAAGGCAGCCGCCTGATTTCCATGAAAACGCTGGATGCGGAATCTCTTCATTGGGGAATCCGACCGGAAGTCATGTTTCTGCGTGCCGACAGCATCGATATTTCTGATACGGAGGTCTATTTGGTGTTTTGCGGACAGCTGTCTGAGGCAATTATCCCGACCGCTATATTACAGCACCGTGCAAATAGAAAAAGCAATGATTTTTCTTTTGAAAGAAAGGATGTATCAGCGTGAAAATGAACATACTTACGGAATCAAAATCGTTTTTCGGCACCCTCATTAAAAGACTGCGTCTCCCGACCGAGCAGGTATTGATGTATATCAACGGAGCGGATACGCTGCCGACACCGCTGACTACCGATGAAGAAACAGAATTATTAAACAGATTTTATCATTGCAGCGATTCCGAAAAGACATTTGTAAGGAATATATTGATCGAACGCAATCTGCGTCTGGTCGTTTTCATCTCCAAGAAATTCGAAAACACCGGCATCGGATTGGAGGATCTGATCTCAATCGGAACCATCGGACTGATCAAGGCGATCA
This sequence comes from Clostridia bacterium, assembly GCA_017558715.1. Lineage (GTDB taxonomy): Bacteria > Bacillota > Clostridia > Oscillospirales > CAG-272 > RGIG3925. The sequence goes on from JAFYTT010000345.1 coordinate 4,595, forward strand.
ATACGTTCCGTGCAGATAAAAACATCAAGCTTGCGACATACGCATCTCGCTGTATCGAAAACGAAATTCTGATGTATATCCGTAAGTACAGCGGAACGCGTCAGGAACTGTCGATCGAAGAGCCGTTGAATGTTGACTGGGACGGCAATGAACTATTATTGTCTGACATTCTCGGCAGTGATGAAGACACCATATCGGATGCTCTGGAAAAAGACGAAGATCAGAAGATCATCGCACAGGCGCTGCAGCATCTGGATGAACGAGAACGACTGATTATCCGATTGCGGTTCGGACTGCATGAGGACGGACGCTTTGATAACAACGGAAAGGAACTGACGCAAAAAGAAGTCGCGGATTTGCTCGGAATCTCGCAGTCATACATATCAAGACTCGAAAAGAAGATTATACGAACGTTGAAAAATGAAATCGGTGCAAATCTGTAAAATGAACGTGAAAACGGAGGATATCATCCTGAAATTCTCTGTTTTCGCTTCCCTTAATTATATAAAATTTGCATTTTATATTTTATCGTAAATTTTAAAAGAGAACGGTGTCTTTTCTCTTTTCGAACAGACACCGTTCTGATTTGTTTTTTTACTGATTCAATTCATAAACCCGAATACGGTTTTCTGCGCGGAGTCGGCGAGCTTTCGCCAATCCCCGTTCTTCCTCAGTCAGAGACGCTTCTGCCAGACGCGCTTCCGCTTCTTCCTTGGCACGTTTCGCACGTTCGACATCGAGTTCATCTGCAAATTCAAATGTCGTTGCTAAAATACGCACCTGTTCCGCTTCAACGCTGACAAATCCGTTCATACATGCTGCCAGCCGCGCATTCCCATCGGGATCTGTGATCTTCAGCATGCCATATGCGATCGCCGCGACAAAGTTGGTGTGGTTTTTGAGAATACCGACATCGCCTTCCGTCGTACGGACAATCACAGAACGAACGTCACCGGAAAACGCACAGCCCTCGGGTGTGACAACATGCAACTTCATGTTTTCCATCATTCTCTGCCCTCCGGGCGATTATTTCTGTGAAGCTTTTGCCTTTGCGACAGCTTCATCGATGGTACCGACATACAGGAATGCAGATTCGGGCAGATCGTCATGCTTGCCGTCGAGAATTTCACGGAAGCCGCGGATCGTTTCCTTAATCGGCACGTACTTGCCATCGAAACCGTTGAACTTTTCGGCAACAAAGAACGGCTGGGACAGGAAGCGCTGAATCTTTCTCGCACGGTTGACGACGAGCTTGTCTTCATCGGAAAGCTCATCCATACCCATGATCGCAATGATGTCCTGCAGTTCCTTGTAGCGCTGCAGAATTCGCTGTACGTCACGCGCAACCGCATAATGCTCTTCACCGACAACGTCGGGAGCAAGAATACGGGAAGTCGATTCCAGCGGGTCGACAGCGGGATAGATACCGAGCGACGCAATTTCACGGGAAAGAACCGTCGTTGCGTCCAGATGCGCAAATGTCGTAGCGGGCGCAGGGTCAGTTAAGTCATCCGCCGGGACATAAACAGCCTGGACAGATGTAATCGAGCCCTTCTTGGTCGAGGTGATGCGTTCCTGCA
>JAFYTT010000346.1 GCA_017558715.1 Clostridia bacterium
GTCGGGAAGATGCTGCACTCGTTTGCGCTGCATGTGCCGGCGACGGACGCGCCTTTGAGAAGTTGGTCCGCAAATATGAAAAATTTGTATACCGTACGGCGTATTATTCTGCGCAGAACGCCGAGGATGCGGCTGATCTGACCCAGGAAATTTTCATGAAGGTATGGCATGGACTGCCGACCTTTAGGGGACAGGGACGGTTTTTGTCATGGCTTGCAAAAATTGCGCGGAATACGTGCTGTGATTATGTACGGAGCAGACACCGCGCTGTACAGACACAGCCGCTGGATCTGGCGATCGGAGAAGAAGACGATCCGCCGTGCTGCGAGATACAGGATCCGTCGCCGGATGCAGATCCGCACACGGTACTGCATCGAAAGGAAAATGCCGATCTGATCCGGGAAGCCATGTCGCAGCTGTCGGCGGAGCATCGGATGATGATTGTCATGCGCGACATCGACGGGGATTCCTACGAAACGATAGCATCTGCACTTGATCTGGAGATCGGATCGGTCAAAAGCCGCCTGTCACGCGCACGGGAAAAACTGCGCGGATTGCTTGCAGAGCTTGGATTTTATGAATATATTTGAAAAAAAGAGATAAAAGAGGGAACCTTTTCGTGTTTTGTTCGTCTATATAAAGTAGATGCATCGGTGTTGATCGGAAATACGGAAAGGAATGGAGCATATGAAACAAACGCAAAGGCAAAACGGAGAATGGAGCCGCATGAAGCCATCCGCAGACAGGGGCAGAGGACAGCGCTGTGACCGTGCGGCGGAATGGGAAGTGCTGTTATATGACTTTGCAGAGGGATTGACAGACGAAAAAACAACACAGACGGTCAGGGAACACCTCGCGGAATGTGAATACTGCCGCTGTGCGCTGGAGGACATCCGCTTTATGACGGCGGCATTGCGGGAAAGTGTTCCCGAACCGAAGGCGGATATCAGTGCGCGAGTGATGGCGGCGATCCGCGCAGAGGAAGAATCCTGCGGACGAATGGTTACAGAGACACTCGATGTGCGGACGGGACGTGTACTTTCCCGCACGAAAGAAGCATCGGGTATCCGACGGATCGTGCGTGCTGTCAGCGGGATTGCGGCGGCGATCCTTGTCGTATTCGGACTGATGTATGTATTGCCTTGGCTCCGCATGGGGGCGGGAACAGCCTCGGGTACACAGGATATCCTCGGCGAAATGCAGAGCGGCGAGGATGACCGCTTCAGCGGCGGCGTTTTTGTCGGAAGCACGCCGCAGACAACAGAAGAACCGACTGCCGATGAACCATGGATGACAGAGACGGAACAACAACGATTTCCTGTTATTCTGCGGATTGCGGGCTTGTCCGATGAACGGCTGTGGGACGTGCTTTCCGTGCTGACGACAGCAGACGGCGATCCCGTCACTGTTATGCACACGGAGGACGGCTATCTGATCTCACCGCTGTCCGCATTTGAGGAAGCGCAGAAGCTGCTTGCGGCGGCATATCCGGGACTTGGCATGGAAATCATCCGGCCACAAACTGTGCCGGAATCCTACACCGAAGATGCGTTTTATATTCAGATCAACTAATTTTCAATGACACCGATACAGTACAGGAGAAAGAAAACCATTATGAAAGCAAACAACACAGCGTCGATTTTTGCACCCGACGAGGACGAAGTTACCGTGGCGGAGACCGACGGCAAGCAGATGAAGAAGACCGCGGAGAAAATTCCCGGTGCACCGTGGTATCTGTTCGCGGCATTCTTTGTACCGCTTGTGCTGATGTACCTCATTTACATCGGCATGGAGGTCTTTCCGTTCGGCAAAAATTCCGTTCTGGTGCTGGACCTCAACGGTCAGTATGTATACTACTTTGAATATTTCCGTGAGATCATCCACGGCGATGCTTCGCTCTTATACTCATGGACGCGATCGCTGGGCGGTGAGTTCCTCGGCATTTTTGCGTATTATCTGTGTTCGCCGTTTACGCTGATCGTAGCACTGCTGCCGAAAACCATGATGACGGAAGCCTTGCTTCTGCTGATTCTTGCCAAGGTCGGCATGTGCGGCATGTCCATGGCATATTATCTGAAGAAATCGCGCGGCGTATCGTCGTTTACCGCGGTGCTGTTCGGCACAATGTATGCCCTTTGTGCTTATGGCGTCATTCAGGCAATGAACACCATGTGGATTGATGCCATGTATCTGCTGCCGTTTGTGCTGTTCGGCTGTGAAAAACTGATTCAAGGCAAAAATCCTGCGCTGTACTGCATCACACTGGCGGTTCTGATGCTGACCAACTACTACATCGGTTTCATGGTCTGCATTTTCCTTGTACTCTATTTCTTCTATTTTTATTTCTCGCAGAACGATCTGAAGTTTTCTTCCTTTCTGCGTGCAGGTCTGCGGTTTGCGCTGTATTCCCTGCTGGCGGCGGCAATCGCGGCAATTCTGCTGATTCCCGCATACTACGGTCTGACGTTCGGCAAAACGACATTCCAGAATACCAACTATGATTTCATGCAGCGGTTTGACTTCCTCGATTTCCTGACGAAATTCCTGCCTGCATCCTACGATACCGTGCGTCCGGAAGGTCTTCCCGTTGTGTATTCCGGTTTGCTGACCGTGCTGTTCGCACCGCTGTTCTTCATTGCACCCGGCATTTCCAATCGTGAAAAGGTCTGGTCGGGACTGATCTGCGTCGTGCTGGTCATGAGCATGAACGCATCGACCGTCGATATCTTCTGGCACGGACTTTCCAAACCCAACTGGCTCAATTACCGTTACAGCTTTATCCTCTGTTTCTTCCTGATTATGATGGCGGCACAGGCGTATCAGCGCTTTGAAGGCATCCTCTCCGAACGATTTGCGGCAGGGAAGCACGGCGATGATGCACCGCTTCCGGGCAGCCGCATCGCATACAAATCTCTGCTCGTTGTCGGTCTTGCGCTGTTTGCGATGATCATCATGATTCAGAAAGAGGATTACGAATACATCGATGATCTGAACTGCATCTGGGTCTCCCTGGCATTCCTCGGCGGGTATCTGATTGCGCTGCATCCGATTTCTTCTGGACGCGCCAAGGATGTCGGCAAGGCATTCCTGTTTGCCATCTGTGCGGGTGAGCTGTTCGTCGCGGGTCTTTCCGATCTCGTTGCGCTGGACCGTGACGTGGTATTCTCCAACCGCCAGCCGTATGCCGACTTTATGGCGCGCTTCCGTCCTGCCGTTGAAGACATTCTCGACGAGGACGATGGGCTGTACCGCATGGAAAAGACCGTCCACCGCAAGGTCAACGACAATATGGCGCTCGGCATCCGCGGTATTTCGCACTCCACCTCCGACCTCAATGCGTCGGTTATCAAGTATCTCGGTGAGCTCGGTTATGCATCGCGTTCGCACTGGTCAAAGTATCTCGGCGGTACACCGGTTTCCGATGCGCTGATCGGCATCAAGTATCTCATTGCCGAAGAAGCGGTATCCGATCTGTATGAAGAAGTGTTTGCATACGAAGACCTGTTTGTCTATCGGAATCCGTATACCATGGGCATTGTCAACGCAGTCAGCTCTGACCTGTTTGAATATGACCCCGAGGAGGATACAACCCCGTTCCGCCGTCTCAATGATCTTGTGACGTTCATGCTCGGAGAAGAGGAGACGGTTGAACTGTTCAAGCCGATCGACATCGAGGAGACTGATTATAATAACTGCGACTATGGTTTTACGACAGGTCACAGAAAATACTCGCCTGAAATTGAAGGTAAATCGGCAAGCCTGATCTATACCGTAAAGGTTCCTACGGATGACGAGGTGTATATCTACTTCCCGTCCGACTGGGCAAGAGAAGTCGATCTGACGCTGAACGGCGAGGATCACGGCACCTACTTCGGCAATGAAACGCGCCGCATTGTATCGCTGGGTGAATTTCTGCCGGGTGAGCTGATTACTCTGCAGATGACGCTGACCGAGGAAGATCTCTATATCGGTACGGGTGTGGACTATTTCTATTACCTTGACGAGGCGCTGTATGCAGAGATCATGCCGCGACTGAACGAATACGCCATGGAGATCACCGATTGGGACGATACCCGCATTGAAGGTGTTGTCATGACGGATGAAGCACATGACCTGATTTACACCACCATTCCGTACGATGAGGGCTGGAATGTTACGGTAGACGGAGAAGCGGTCGAAATCACAACCGCCTGCGGTGCGCTGCTTGCCGTCGATGCATCGTCACTCCCCGAGGGCATGCATACCGTTGTCTTTACCTATATGCCCAAGTGCTATGTCATCGGCTTTGCCATTTCGATGGGCGGCATCGTACTGCTGGCACTGTGTCTCGGCGTCCGCTGTCTCGTATATAAATTAAAGGAAAGAACTTATGCAATGAAGTATGAATCGGTGGCACCGGATATGCCGGCGGATGACGATACTTCCTGTATTCCTTTGGCGGAATTGCTGGCAGAGGTGGAAGCGGAACGGGCGCAGGCGGAACATGCTCCTGCTTCGGAAGATGAAATTCTGTCCGTGCCGACGGACGCCGTGAAAGCAGAACAGGAAACGGAACTTCCTGCGACATCCGAGCTGACCCCTGAGGAAGCCGCGGAGGTTCTGCGTGATCTGTTCCCGGAGGATGAAATAGCGGATACCGATGACGGAAAGACGCTGTAAATACATGAATTTCGGTTTGTTATTCGGCTTTTTTGCAAAAAAATATTGACAAAACCACAAAAAAGTGTTATGATTATACCGTAACATGCAATATATCGGTGTTTTGGCACGGTATACTGCTTGCATAATTAAATTTTTCAAAGGAGAAAGAAAAATGAAAAAGATTCTTGCTAGCGCAATGGCAGTTTCTATGATCGCTGCTCTCGCAGTTTCTGCATCCGCAATCGCTGATGAAGAAAGAACCGAC
>JAFYTT010000347.1 GCA_017558715.1 Clostridia bacterium
CGATCGGATGGTCGTAGACGAGCGTGGAGTTGATGATGTCGAGCATCGCCTCGGAGTCGTTGTCGCGGGAGACCTTGCCCATCAGCATTTCGTCGTAGGCGGCGACCTTGACGGTCTTCATCGATTCATATGCCATCGATTCCATCAGAATACCGGTGCGCTCGAGGTCGGCGTTCGTCGTCAGAACACACATGAAGTACGGATTGCCGCCGCAGTTGGCGTAGTTTTCCTGCGCTTCGTCCCACTTCGGACCCGGAATGATACCGAAGTCGATGTCCATCTGACGGAGCTTCTGCGCGTTGCCCATCGTTTCGTTGTAGAACAGGGAGCGTCCCGCCTTGAAGTATTCGACACCGCCGTTGTTATCGCTCGTTGCGAGCTTGTTGTAGAAGCCGTCGGTGGAGATGATCTCGGTGACACGGGACAGACGTGTGATGTAGTAGTCGGAGTTCATGTCGTAGACGGGCATGTCGTCTGCATCCTTGTGTACGGACAGATTCGCGCCGGAGCCTGTCATCAGCGTCTGACCGCCGACAGAGGACCATGTGCAGTAGCCGTACTGGTCGCCCTCACCCCACTTGCCGTCACCGTCGAGGTCACGCGCAACCGCCATACCGAGCTCGTACAGCTTGTCCAGCGTCCATTTGCCGTCCTTGACGAGATCGTAGGGGCTTTCGAGGTCATACGCCTCAATCAGCTGCTTGTTGAAGAAGAATGTGCGGACACCGTCGTAGTGGGTCGTGTCAAATGCCGAAATACCGTAGAAGACGCGGTTTGCAATCGACATCGAGGAAATCGAGCCGGGAACCCACCACGGTGCTGTGATGTCGATGTACGGAACGTCGGCGTAGTCGGTGAGGTAATTCTGCAGAACGAGGTCGAGCGCGTTCGCCTTGACGGTCAGAAGCAGATCGTACTGGGAATCGCCTGCCGCAACGGCTTTCTTTGCCATCGTGTGGGCGGAGGTGTCGTTGATTTCGACGAGGGAGACGTTGTACTGCTCCTCAACGGCGGAGTTGCGGCGGTAGATGGCGTCGTTGAGCGCATCGCCCGTTTCTTCTTCTGCATCGACCGTGTAGATCATCATCCACTCGGACATGTTGCCGTTGAGGATGTGGAACTCATAGCCGCCGAAGTCGCGTTCGGGAATGTCGGGTTTGATTTCGGGTTCTGCGGTTTCGGTGATGACGGCGGTGTCGGCGAGGTCGTTTGTGACAGCCTGCGTTTCGGTCGCCGCAGGTTCGGTTGTGCCGCAGGAGAGCAGCGCGGAGGAGATGAGAAGCGATGCAAGCAGAGCGGGGAGGGAGAGGTGTTTCATGGTAGGTCCTTCCTTTCTGAATGAGAAATGAGAAATTAGAAATTAGAAATTGGTTCGAAGTGGATGGCGGGTGACACCTCGCATGATGTGCGCACCACCAAAACCTTCCCTTGGGGGAAGGTGGATTTCGATAAAAGCGCTCCTGCGATTTTATCGAAAGACGGATGAGGGTTGTGTCCCCCAAAACAAGTTTTTTCTTATATTATAACGTATTTTTGCGCAGAATACAAGAGGAAATGCGAATTTTCTGCATGGTTTACATTCAAATTTCTCGTTGGGATACGAAAAGCGAAAACACAGGTGTTCTTATGAATTTGGAAATATTTTGTAAACATTCGTTCTAAGTGCTTGACACGGGAACAATTGTGTGGTATAATTGCCATACCAAAACAGAACGCGGGTTTTGCCAAATCCCGCAGAACAAACAACAAAACATAATCGGGAAACAGAAAGGATGAAACAATGTCAAGTAAAGGTGTACTGTTTTTGCCGCAGCACCGCCGTGCGTTTGAGATCATGAACGATCAGGATGTGCGCTCTCTGGTACTGGCGGTATTGCGCTACAACGAAGGATTGGAGGTCGGCGAGCTGTCGTACGGTGCGCAGATCGCGGGGATCTTCATGTTCGAGCAGGTCGACCGCTTCAATGAATCGTATGACAGACGCTGTAAGTCCAATGCCGAAATCGCACGCCGCAGAGAAGCACAGCGCGCCGGAAACGCCGTTGGAGACGATGATTTTGACGCTGCATGCGCAGATGCATACGCAGAAGCATACACAGAAGCGGCGGAGCTGATGGCAGACGAACCTATGGAAACGCCGAAGTCAAAGAAAAAGACCACCCGACGTATACCGAAGAAACAGGATGCGGAAGATATCGAAGTACACGAAAGTACAACGAAAGAACACGACAGCAAAACGAACGCGCACGAACACACAACGAATGACAACCTAATAAATCCAAATCCAAATCAAAGTCCAAGTCCAAATCCAAGTCAAAATATAAATCCAATTTCTCTTTCAAATCCAAATCCAAATCTGTCTGAATCTGTTCCGACGGATTCTTATGAAACGATGACAGAGAACGAAAATTCTTTGCGTGACCGTGAAACCGACGGAGCAGCCCACGAGGAAGAATACAACTGTTCTATGATGGCATCGTATGACGATCAGAAGACGGCGGACGGGGATGGATTGGATGGGTATGATGGATTGGATGGATTGGAAAGAGTGAAAGAAAATAAGAATTTGGTGCAGGAGACGACGGCTGAGAGGGCGAAGATGGTGCAGTTTCCGTTTGGTGAGTACGGGAAAGGTGCGCCTGTGATTCCTGACAGGGATGAGGTGCGTGCGTATTGTCAGAAGTATGCGCCGCAGGTCGATCCCGATGCGTTTTATCAATACTATGACAGCCGCGGATGGCGGATTGCTGGACTTCCGGTCGTGTCATGGCAGGGGTTGATCCGAAATTGGCAGAAAAACAACGCTGAACGTGCCGCCGCCATGCCGCAAAGACAGACACTCCAGCGTGAATCACCGAAAACGCGAGAATCCAGCTACGACGTCGATCAGTTCATCGAAGCCGCGATGCGCCATTCGTTTGATGAATTGAGATAAGGAACGGTGCAGGGGGATTGATGGCGGTTATGATTGGAAATTTACGGTGTGTTCTGTATGGAAAATGCAGACTCCGGTGGTGCGCGCATCACCTGATTCCTCACCCACAATCAA
>JAFYTT010000348.1 GCA_017558715.1 Clostridia bacterium
AGACTGCGGCGAATGCTGCATTGCTGTAAGCATCCTCTACAGAGCCGATGGTTCGGTTGACCTGCATTTTTCGATATTGTTTTTCTGTTGTTTCATGGGATACCGCCGGTTGGTACAGCGAATGGAAAATCAGTCCAGCGGCAATGACGACCGCCAGACAGAGCAGGGGAATCAGATACCGTGTTTTCATGTGAAATTCCTTTCTTCTTTATGCTTCTGCCGCCGCGTGTGCCGCAGCCATCGCCGTGGAAAAGGCAATTTGCAGATTGAAGCCGCCGGTATAGGCATCGACATCGATGACCTCACCCGCAAAATACAGTCCGCGGATTTTTTTGGATTCCATCGTCTTCGGCGACAGCTCCTTGACGGAAACACCGCCGGAGGTGATGATTGCCTCATCGATCGGACGGAAGCCTTTTGTGTGAAGCTCGAAGTTCTTGAGTGCTGAAATGAGGGCTTTGCGCTTTTCCTTTGTGATGCTGTTGCACTTTTCGTCCGGGGAAATGCCCGACATGCGGGTGATGACGGGAATCATCTTCGCGGGAACAAGTGAACCGATCACATTAGAAAAATTCTTGTTGATGGCGGCGGAGAAATCGCGCAGGATGCGTGCATCGAGTGCTTTTTCATCCAGCGCCGGCTTGAGATCAAGGTGCAGGACATAGTGGTCGATCTTCGTTCTGTCCAGATGCGCGGATGCCGACAGAATCATCGGACCCGAGACACCGAAGTGCGTGAACAGCATTTCACCGAAGTCTTCGTAAACGGGCTTGGTCGAGCCTTCGAGTGTGACGGTCAGACGGGTGTTTTTCAGAGAAAGTCCCATCATTTCGGCACAGCAGGCATCGCGGCACAGAATCGGAACGAGCGACGGGTGAAGCGGTGTAACCTCCAGCCCGAGCTTTCGTGCGAAACGGTAGCCATCGCCTGTCGAGCCTGTTCCCGGATAGGAAAGACCGCCGGTACAGACGATGACGCGGTCAAAGGCATATGTGCCTGTGTTTGTCTTCACGCCTGTGACGCGGATACTGCCGTCGTCCTCCGATGTGACAAGCTCGGTTACGGCTTCGTGGCGGATGGTGACGCCGGCATCACGGCATCGGCGTTCCAGCGCAGAAACGACATCATGCGCATTGTCGGAGACGGGAAAGACGCGGCTGCCGCGTTCGGTCTTGACGGGAACACCGAGATATTCAAACATGTTTTTGGTTTCCTCCGGCGGAAAACCGTTGATTGCGCCGAAGAGGAAACGCGGATTGGTCGGGACAGATTTGATGAAGTCATCGGGGGTGCAGTCATTGGTGATGTTGCACCGACCCTTTCCCGTGATAGCTAGCTTTTTGCCGAGCTTCGGGTTCTTTTCGTACAGCGTGACATCCGCACCCCAAAAGGCTGCTTCCGATGCCGCGGTCATGCCTGCAGCACCGCCGCCGATGACAGCAATTCTGATTGTACTCATGTTGTCACCCGATCAGCGTTTGCCGTTTTTGGCATAGACATCGTATTCGTCCCAGATCGCCTCGAGCTTTTCAAAGGTTTCCGAAACGTCCTGCTGTTTTTTCTTGGAGACTGCGACGATCAGCGCGTTGATGACGGACAGCGGTGCGACATAGGAGTCGACAAACGATGCCATATCGGAACGCGCGATCAGCAGATGATCGGCACAAGCGGCAAGCGGCGAGGCATCACTGTCGGTCAGTGCAACGGTGACGGCGCCCTTGGATTTCGCAAAGTCGATGGCATCGATGATGCGTTTGGAATATCTGGGAAAGCTGATGCCGATGAAGACATCGCCTTCATCGATGCGGAACAGCTGCTCAAACATTTCCGAGGAGCTGGTTGCCTGTACCGTGCGGACATCGGGGAACATCAGATTGAAATAATATCCGAGGAAGCCCGAAAGCAGGGAGGCGGAACGCATGCCGGAAATATAGATGTGCTTTGCCCCGATGATGGCATCGACGGCGGCATCAAATGCGGCGGGGTCGATGCGGTCAAGGGTGGTACGGATTTTATCGATATCGCCTGCGAGAATCTTTGACAGGACCTCACCGTCGCCGATGCGGTCGTTGGTGATCTCCATGCGCTGTACCGAGGTCAGCTTTGTGCGGATCAGCTCCTGCAGGGATTTCTGCAGCTCGGGGTATCCTTCAAAGCCGAGCTCGATGGCAAAACGGACGACGGTGGATTCGGAAACACGGACGACAGCGCCGAGCTTCGATGCGGTCAGATACGCCGCTTTGTCGTAATGCTCGAGCATATAGCGTCCGATTGCCTTCTGTCCTTTGGAGAACTCAGGCATCATCGTCTCGATTTTGGTCAGAATGTCAGTCATGATATCAGATTCCGCTTCAGTTCTTTGCGGTGATGTAGCCGAGCGCGACGAGCGTTTCCGCTTCGAGAACGGCACCGCCGGCAGCACCGCGCAGGGTGTTGTGTGCCAGACCTACAAACTTGTAGTCATAAACGGTATCTTCACGCAGACGACCTGCGGAAACACCCATACCGCCTTCGATGTCACGGTCGAGCTTTGCCTGCGGACGGTTGTCTTCTTCAAAATAGGTAATGAACTGCTTGGGAGCGGAGGGCAGATCATACTGCTGGGGAATACCCTTGTAGTTCTTCCATGCGTCGAGGATCTGTTCCTTTGTGGGCTTCTTTCTGAACTTGACAAAGACAGCTGCGGTATGACCGTCGGTGACGGGAACACGGATGCACTGGGTCGTGATGACGGGATCCGTTGCCTTGATGATTTCACCGTTTTCGATGGTACCCCAGATCTTGAGCGGTTCCTGTTCGGACTTTTCTTCTTCGCCGCCGATGAACGGGATGATGTTGTCAATCATTTCGGGCCATTCGTTGAAGGTCTTGCCGGCGCCGGAAATTGCCTGGTAGGTCGTTGCAACGACTTCGTACGGCTCGAATTCCTTCAGTGCGTTCAGCGCGGGAACGTATGCCTGAATGGAGCAGTTGGGCTTGACGGCGATGAAACCGTGCTTGGTGCCGAGACGCTTCTTCTGATCTTCAATGATTGCAAAGTGGTCTGCGTTGATTTCCGGGATGACCATCGGAACGTCGGGCGTCCAGCGGTGTGCGGAGTTGTTGGAGATAACCGGGACCTCGGCTTTTGCATAGGCTTCTTCAAGCTTCTTGGTTTCGTTCTTGTCAAAGTTGATTGCGCAGAAAATTACGTCGATATCTTTGCAGGTTTCCTCGATGTTCCATGCATCGACGACGACCATGTCGGCAACACGTGCGGGCATTTCACATGCCATCTTCCATCTGCCGCCGAGTGCCTCGGTGTAGGTTTTGCCTGCGGAGCGAGGGCTTGCCGCCAGCTTGGTTACACAAAAGAAGGGATGATCCTCAAGGAGCGTGATGAAACGCTGTCCGACCATACCGGTTGCGCCGACAACACAGGCGCGGAGTTTCTTTTCAATCTGCATCATACTATATTTCCGCCTTTCATAATGAGGTTATTTTTTTGCCGGTTGAAAAATAGGGGTATCATATATAGTATAGCATTTTACGCACGTTTTGTCAATGCATATTTGCATACAGGGGTAAAAATTTGCAGGATTTCCTTCGTTTTTCCTGCAAAACGGAATAAAAATGACAGGATACCGTATGAACGGTATCCTGTAGAGTGCGGGATGTTTATTTTTTGAGCCATGTGGACGGAGATACGGCGATGAGGATCGGGATGATCTCCAGTCGTCCGAGCAGCATGGCCGCGGACAGCACGAGCTTGGAAAGATCGGAATAACCGGCATAGCTCATCGTTGGACCTACGGTACCGAAGCCGGGACCGATGTTATTGAAGCAGGAGACAATGGCGGAAAGATTTGTCTCGAAATCAAAGGGTTCCAGGCACAGAACCAGAAATCCGAGGAAAATCATGAAAAAGTAGAGTGTTACATAGGTGAAAAGGCTTTCCATCGTGGTTTTTTCGACGGGCTTGCCTTCAAAATGCACGACGCGTACGGAGCGGGGATGCAGCATTTGCGAAAGATGCTGACGTGCGTTGCGAGCAAGGATGACCACGCGCGAAACCTTCATGCCGCCGCCGGTCGAGCCGGCACAGGCACCGATGATCATCAGTAAGAACAGTATCCCTTTGGATAACTGCGGCCACAGATCAAAGTCGGTTGTCGCGTAACCTGTTGTTGTGATGATGGATGCGACCTGAAATGCGGCAAGACGCAGGGATTCGCTGAGGCTTTGGCACATCGGCAGGATGTTCCATGTGATGCATGCGGTCGATATACCGACGATACCGAGATAGCACCATAGCTCGGTGGAACGGAGTGCGGATTTGAGGTTTCTGACAATCAGAAGATAATACAGATTGAAGTTGATGCCGAACAGCAGCATGAAAACGGTGGTGACCCATTGCAGGTACGGACTGTAGCCGGCGATGGAATCTGCCTTGATGCCGAAGCCGCCGGTACCGGCTGTGCCGAAGG
>JAFYTT010000038.1 GCA_017558715.1 Clostridia bacterium
TACATTCCGTTGGGACAGCGAAGCCAGCATAAAGGCACACGTGCATTGCGTGATTGTTGGATTCAGTGCCGCGGTAAATAATGCACCGAAAAAGCTGTATTCTACCGACAGAATGCAGTTGGTTGAAAATATCAACGCATATCTGATTGCTGCGCCCGACATATTTATAGAAAGCATAAAAAAACCGATTTCATCCGTACCTGAGATGATGAAAGGCAGTAGTCCAGTAGATGATGGAAACTTTTTCTTTGATGATGCTGAGTATTCGGTATTTATAGCAAATGAGCCATTATCTCAAAAGTACATCAAGAAGTTTTATGGAGCAAGAGAATATCTACATAATATCAATCGGTGGTGTCTATGGCTTGACAATATATCTCCAAAAGAGTTGAAGAATTTGCCGAATGTGATGAAGCGTATTACAGCGGTCAGAGAATTTCGGTTGTCAAGTTCCAAAGAAGCAACAAGAAAATATGCAGATTATCCTACGCGCTTTATGGAAATGCGGCAACCGACAACGGATTATATTTTAATCCCTCGCCACACCTCCGAAAACAGAAAGTATATTCCTTTTGGCTTTATGTCATGCGATATAATTTGCGGCGATGCAAACAACATGATACCACAAGCGACACTCTATCATTTTGGTATATTAACGTCTAATGTTCATATGGCATGGGTTCGTGCGATATGTGGAAGAATTAAAAGTGATTATCGATATTCAAACGATGTTGTCTACAACAACTTCCCGTGGTGCAATCCTACCGACGAACAGCGGGCGAAAATTGAGCAGACTGCTCAGGCAATTCTTGACGCGCGGGCGCTTTACCCTAATAGTTCGCTCGCTGATCTTTATGATGAAGTTGCCATGCCTCCCGAACTGCGGAAAGCGCATCAGGCCAATGACCGCGCTGTTATGGCAGCATATGGGTTTGATATGAAGACGATGACCGAGAGTAGCTGTGTGGCGGAATTGATGCGGATGTATTAGGAATTGATTTCATAAATGCGATCAAGCTATTTCACGGCATAATACTGATAGAAAAAGGACTGTTCCCAGTCCTTTTTCGCGTTCAGTTTATGTTTGCAAGGATCTGATCGCAAATTTGTGCCATACCAAGTTCCGTGGGATGACCGTTGATCTTGTCAATCTCGTTCAGCCCAACATACGTATGACCGTAATGCTCACACACCGTCTTCATTGCATCGGTGATTTCGTCCTTGATATCGCAGTTGCCGATAAAGATGATTTTTGTATCGTGAAGTTCCGCTGCAAGTCTCTTTGCGAAATGGCTGATTGCGGGAAGCACACAGAAAAGCTCCTGTTCCTCAATACCATCGTATTTCAGTTCCCCGAGCGGTGCTCCGGACCAGCTGTCATTTGTTCCGCCGAAGACAAACAGCGTGTCGATCTGATTACGCGCAAAGAAACCTTCATCGAGCATTTTTTCAAATCGATAGATGAAGGAGGAACTGTGTGAGCAATCTGAGTTGTTGTATCCGGTGTAGCCGATGGTTGAGCCGGACCAACTGTTATTCTGGACAAGCACGGCATCTGTGGTTTCAAGCATTCGTCCCCACCAGGTATCCTTCACATCAAAAATATCCGGTAATGCATCACGATGTCCCGAATAATAGACAGCATATCCTTTGGGAATATAACCCTCATATGTCGAGTAGCTGTCTCCAAAAATCATGATATTACCAAGTTTCATAACTGTTCAAATCCTTTCTGTTGCATTTACAATATAAGTACGCAGACCGCCCATCTGTGAGTATGAATACAGCAATTGTTGCTTTTTGTATTTCAGATTTAAGAAAAATGCCTCTTTGTTTTCGCTGTTTCGAATGCAGATTTTTGATAATTGATGCTGAAACACCTTGATTAAATCTGTTTATGCTGTTGTCTGTATTCTCTTGGTGCCATATGAAACGTTTTCTTAAAATATGAATGAAAAAACGACGGATCATGGTACCCGCATTCTGATGCAACCTGTTTCACAGGCAAATTGGATTCTGTCAAAAGTTTTTTGGAATAATCCATTCTGATTTTAATTAAATACGCAATCGGTGAAATCCCATATGTTTTTCTGAACTGTCTGACAAGATAATTCTTATTCAGATGCGCGATGGCAGCCAGATCAGTGAGTTGAATGTCTTCGGCAAAATGTGATTTCATATAGGAACAAATCTCATCAATCGGCGTTTTCTGAACAGTGGATTCAGGCATTGTCTGATCATACGCATCAGAAACAATCAGATGCAATAATTCATTGACAAGCAAGAGTGCCCGCGGATTCTGATTGATATCGGTTTCATTGATGGAAAGAAGTGCTTCAAATATTCTGACATAATCCTGATAGTGCCTCGGCTCAAACACGGAAGGCAGCACCTGCCACATGTCGGATTCAAACGGCGCCTGCATCTCTGTTGCGGATTTTCTTGAATATTTTACGGAATGAAGGCGATTGAAAAAATCAAGTGTCAGCATATAGCAATTGTATTTGCCGTCGGAATACACCTTCTGTCCCGGCTTTCTGATGACAAAGCACCCGTTTTGAATATGATACTGCTCATCATCAATCCACAATTCCCGGTCACATCCGACAGAAAAATCAAATTCATAGTCCATAACAATTCTCGGTGTTGAACCGGGAATTTTTTCATGCCGGTAATGCATGCATTGCAGGATATTGGCGGTATAAATGTGTTTCATGTTCTCACCCCGTATTATTCTACCATATGCAGCCGAAAAAGTCAACATAATCATATGAAAGAGCAAAATAATACATTTACAACAGGGAACAATTGCAATATAATTATATCAGGATCAGTTGTGCCGCATGCATTGACGTATCACGCCAAAAGAATTATCAGCGGCGGTCATTCATACTGCCCTCAAAGTTGTCACAGAAAAAAACAATAGAAAGGTTGGCTTTCCCGACAAAGCCCCGGTACATGTTATGAGCTTTATGTTTCATCCTTATCCCTATGCAGATCCCAATGCAGTAAATAAAATCAATCTGCCGGATTCTGTGAAGGAAACCTTAATCAAAGGTATTCATAATGCAGCGAAAAAAATTGTGTCTCTTTTCAATAATGCTTTAGCAATTGGAATTGATGCCTATCCAGGCACAGAGTACGAAATGTTTATCAATGTGTTAAAGCAGCAGCTGTCAGGATCTGATGTTACATTGATTGATGCCGCAACAGTGCTGCGTACACCGGAGGAAATCGGCGCGCTGGTTCGTGACTATCTTCCGGAAAACAGAGAAGTTGACCCGGTTCTTCTTTACGGCAGACGTTATCGGGACGGATATTGGGGTCTTCAGAACGCAGATAAGGTACACGCA
>JAFYTT010000349.1 GCA_017558715.1 Clostridia bacterium
GGGGTTATGTATTGAAATTTCAAGCGAATTGTTGTACAATATATGGTATCAGATATCTGCGAATATGATATTAGATGGCATATATAAGGTTATTGCCTTATAGGTTTTTTCCGAGTTTATCCATCATGCCGGCCTTATATTCCATCATAGAATGAACATACCTGTTAAGCGTAACGGTGGAATTTTTATGTCCGAGAATCTCGGAAAGCGATTTGACGTCCATGCCGCATTCGATCGCTCTGGTCGCAAAGGTATGACGCAGCGAATGAAAGCCGTGCTGCTGAACCCCGATCTTACAAAGCAACAGTTCAAAGCTGCGCTGATACGCTCTTACAGAAGGAATTTTTCCATTGTCAGTAATGACGAGAGAAGAATTGCGTCTTTTTTTCATGTCGCGCAAAATCGGAATCAACTGCTTTGGCAGCGGAATCACACGGGTGGAATGCGTGGTCTTCGGTGTCCCGGTGATGCGGCAGATATGACCGTTTGGATCTTTACCGTCGTGACAGCTTTTTGTCACATGAAGCGCTCTTTTTTGAAGGTCGATATCATCCCATTCCAATGCCATCAGCTCTCCAAGGCGCAGACCGGTGTATAGACAGATCAGAATCCCAAGCATCTTATCCCTTTTGTCATCGCGTACTGCTTGCTCGATCTTTTTCTGCTCGGCAGCCGTGAAGCATACCACAGGTTTTTCCTCGATCTTCGGGCGTTTGAGATTGTTCATCTCATACACCTGGGTGAATTTCAGCTGATGCGCAGTTTCCATCGACTGTTGGATGACTGTAATAATGGAGTTGACAGTATTTGCCGCAAGTCCTTTTCCGGTCTTCAGGTTGCCATGTGTAATAAGTCCCGTGATAAACTGCTGTACAATGTACGGAGTCAGAGCTGACAGCTCATATTCACCGAGACCTGGAATGAGGTGCTGTGTGACTATGTCAGTGTATCTGTCACATGTTCTGGGTTTATAATTTGGTGCTACGTAGTTGTCCAACCATTTCATAAGCCATTCTTTATATTTCATGTTCTATCCTTTCTTTTCAGTATAGTATTGCCGAAAACAAAAGAGCCGAAACAAGATCACTCCTGCTTCGACTCTGAAATTGTTTGCGTATTTGGTTGTTTATCTACTGCATTTTGTCTGCCTTTATATTATACCATAATCTTACATAATAGTCATTGCTGTTGCTAAATCGGTATGTAATCATATAGAGAAATCATCCCCAATAACATACATAAAGCAATCGCAATGTATTACATAGGATTATGATATAGTCGAAAAGTAAGTTGTCGAAACTCCCCAGTATGTTCTTAAATATTATAACCTACTTTTCACCGGTTTTATTTCCAATTTCCGATATTTCATATTGGGGGTATATATCCATACTATGACAAGAACCGTAATTAACAAATATCATTCAGGAATACAGTAATATTGTGATGTGGTATACCGCCGCCCAAATAAATACCGGCAATAAAACCAAGGCAATCGGTTTGGCACCAATCACGAAATTGCCGCGTGGAATTGCTTTTCCCGGTTTTCCTTCTGGATAATACAGCGTCAGTGTGTCTGGCGGCATTTCTGTACTGCTGCTTCGGTATGTGAATTTTCTGCCGTTCAGTGTGTATCGGTAAGCAAAAAGCCATGTTTCACTTCTCTTGAGAGGATCCGGGTGACCGTATTCACCAGGGGCATAACGTTTCCATTTCAATGTCGCTTCTACAATACGCCCGGCTTTTTCAGCTTCCTCGACGATGATATCGCCTTTATGCTTGTATCCTCCGCGTTTTATCTGGCGGATCATAAACGGAAACCAGAATATGATCGTAAGAACTGTTGATAGTACCATTGCTTTGAGTTCCATTGAGATTCCTCCATATATCACTCGGATATCCTTATTGTTCAAACAAAATGTGTTTGTTCAAGTATAAATTTGCTACCGCCTCCAGTACTGGATTGCATGAATCACAAGTGCGGAATAGAGTACCGATATTTTTGTATGTGGTGATCTCATCATCGTACAGACTGTCCATCAACTTATCGTTGGTGGACACATCCACAATTCCACATTCCACGCACTTGATCAGTTCGCCGACAGACAGTCGATTCTGCCCGGCGAGCTTCATGATTTTTGATTCGAATGCATCGAATCGCGGTTTATCAAAGATGTGTTTGGTTACTTTATATGGGATTTGCTTTATCAAGGTCAGATGGAGGAATGCCGCACCTCTTGTGAAAAAATTCGCTGTTATCGGGATGACATACAGCTTTGAAAGAAGATCATGGAGTGCATCCACCGCTGTGAGTCCATGTCCGGACACAACGAGTCCTTTGTTCTCAAGTCGGTCGATGTACGTCTCACAGGACAACTCGCCGAGTACATGCACTTCGCGCTCCTTCTGATAAAAGATCTTTGTGATCTCATCATGGGTATGGATGTTCCAGATCAGACTGCTCCAGAGAATCATCTCCCAGATATCCAGTGTATATTCTGTTTCATCAACAATGATAACAGGGAGTTTATGACCGCTCTTGTCCTTTCTGAATTCGTATTTTCCGATTGCGGTGTAGAATGTCATAATCGTAGCTCCTTTTGTTATTTTGAGGTTATATACGAATGAAAATGCAAGTATGCACAGGAAAAATAAATCGGGAAAAACACAATATAGATTTCCTCACCACTTGACAACTTCGCAAAAATTTGTTATCATATCAAAAGCAATCTGTCACTATGGGAGGTGCACAGTCATGAAGCACATCGAAAAAATCCGCTCCATTGATTATAAACAAGTATCTGATTTTTCGATGACTGTCCGATATGCGGAAAGTGATCCGTCCCGACCGGAAACGCAATTTGAAAGCCACATTCATAATACCTGTGAAATACTCGTCCATATTTCCGGAGATATCACGTTCAATGTAGAGAACAATCTGTATCCGGTTATGCCGGGCAATATCATTATCACACGTCCTTATGAATATCATCACTGCATCTATCGCAGCAGTGCGCAGCATAAGCATTTCTGTATCTTTCTGCAGGCAGATAACAATGAATTTCTGTATGATCTTTTCTATGATCGGGCTGTCGGTGAGAAGAATCTTTTGATTCCGACAAAAGAGGATTCCGAAAAGCTGATAACGCTTTGTCATGAGATTATGAACACACCGCAGACACCGTTTGCGGAATATGCGAGATTTTTCAAGCTGATGCAGTATCTGCACAAAGCGGAGGTTCCCGATACCGTTCAGCATCCGCATACCGACGTAATCCTTGCACTGACCTATATCAATGCTCATCTGTCTGAGAAAATCACCGTTGATCTGCTTGCCCGACAGGCAAGTGTCAGCATCAATACACTGGAACGCCACTTTCACGAAATGCTCCACATGACACCATCGGAATACCTACGCCAGAAACGTTTTGCCAAAGCAATGGAATATCTGGCATTATCCAACAATGTCAGTGAAGTATGCGAATTGTGTGGTTTTGCCGATACCTCTGCATTTATTCAGCAATTCCGCCGTGCAACCGGAATGACACCGCTGCAATATAAGAAAAAATTTTCCGGAAAGAATTAACACATGACGATAATATGCCGACTGTGAATACAGTCGGCCTTTTTTGGTGAAAAACATATATTTATTGCTGAATATCATATAGTTTTATGCTTTTTGATATGTTATAATGATATCATGGAATTATACTATGTTAATAGGAGGACTATATCATGCGCAAATGTATTTATATGCTGTTCCCGGGGGGAAAACCCAAAGCACTGACACTGAGCTATGATGACGGTGTTGTACAGGATGTCCGGTTCATGAAGATTCTGGATCGTTACGGAATCAAATGCACCTTCAATCTCAACAGCGGCAGATTTCCGACAGAAACTCCGGCAGAAATGCCACCACGCGGTAATCTTTGTGTGCAGGCAGTAAAAGAACTGTATGCAAATTCCGGTCATGAGGTTGCGGTACATTCGCTGACACATCCGTTTCTTGAAAAGATTCCTCCGCATCTCGCGTGCCTTGAGGTTCTGGAGGATCGCCGCAATCTGGAAGCCATGTTCGGCGGTATTGTACGGGGTATGGCATACCCGCAGGGAACTTACAGTGACAGTGTTGTGGAATGTCTTCGTCTGTGCGATGTTGCTTATGCCCGGACAACGGTGACAACGGAATCCTTTGCTGTTCCGACAGATTGGCTGCGTCTGCATCCGACGTGTCATCACAACAATCCCCATCTGTTTGAACTGGTTGATCGTTTCTTGAATTCCGCACCGTTCCTGGAACCGTGGTTGTTCTATCTGTGGGGTCACAGCTATGAATTTGATGACTATGACAACTGGGATCATATTGAAAAATTCTGTGAATCAATTGGCGGCAGAGATGATATCTGGTATGCAACAAACATAGAAATTTATGACTATGTGCAGGCGTATCAGCGCCTTGTATACAGCAGCTCCGCAGACCTCGTATATAATCCGTCGGTAATTCCCGTATGGATCAATTATAACGAACAACCGCTGTTGATTGGAGCCGGTGAATATAAAGTATTAAACTGAGCTGAAATCATTGTCAAAACACAGGAAAGGAAATTGAGAATGGCATATAGAATCTATCCATTTCCGGATGGAGAACCGATTTCCGATCTCTATACGGTCTCTGTGGAAGGAAATGAAATACCATGTTATACTGCCCGTGTGTCTGCTATCCCCTTTAATCGTCCATGGCCGGGTATGGAACGCTCTTTGGATCAAACCGAGATGGCTGCTTTTGTGACTCTGCAGTCAGACACTGCCGTTGCGCTGGCAATCAAGCCGTCACACGCCTTCACACAGGCAATTGTCCGTCCTCAGTCCGCAAATATTTGTCCTCGGATTTCAGGTGATCTAATCCATCTGACCGTCGGTCCCGGGCAATATTCACTGGAACTGGATGGTCGACATTGCAATCTGCAGATTTTTATTGATCCGCCGTCCCCTTACATCCGGAATGAGGATACTCTGTATTTTGGTCCCGGTATCCATGATATTGATCATCTGATGCTGCATTCCGGTCAGACTGTTTATGTAGATGCCGGCGCTGTGGTATACGCCAGAACCATCCGTGCGTATGATGCGGAAAATATCCGAATCATCGGTAACGGTATTCTGGATTTTTCGCGGTATCAGCGTACCGTTGAGGATGTCTTTGTTGAGGAAGACAGCGGTTCTGTATCCTTTATCCGATGCAAAAATATTCATGTAGATGGTGTAATTCTGCGGGATGCCACATGGTGGACAATGACTGCAATCAACTGTACCGATATTTGCTATAACAACGTGAAAGTCATCGGTATGTGGCGATACAATGCGGACGGTCTGGACTTTGTGAATTCCGAGCATGTAACCGTTACAAACTGCTTTATTCGCAGCTTTGATGACAGCATTGTTCTGAAAGGTCTGAATAAGCGCAAAAACGGTGAGTGCCTGGCGCATTATGACTATATGAATGTCTGTCACTACCGTATTGAGCACTGTGTCGTCTGGTGTGACTGGGGCGGCGCATTGGAAATCGGAGCAGAAACCGTTGCCGATGAATATACAGATATTGTTTTCCGCGATATTGATATCATTCGCAATGCAGACGGCGGGATGCGGATTCACTGCGGTGACCGCGCCGAAATCCATGATGTTCTGTATGAACATATCCGCGTGGAATATTCCGCATGGGACCGTGATTCCGTTTTTCAGCAGTCGAATGATACGGTATATACAGAATCCTCCTCCCCGCATACACCACCGTTTATCCGGAACTGGATGTACTGGGGACCGTGGACACCCGGGGCGCCCAACCCGCACTCCATTCATCATATCACGTACAGAGACATCCAAATCATCGCGGATGCAGGTATCCCCACCCCGTGTGCTTTATTCCACGGCACCGACGCAGACCACGGTATTTCAGAGATCCTCATGGAAAATATCACATACAACGGAATAAAACTGAACGCTGACACGCTTCCCATCAATCAAAATCTCTTTGCTGAAAATATCAACGTAAAATAATCAGAATACAAAAACAGATGCTGATCTGAAAGGAGAATTTACACATGACTGAAAAATACCGCAATCCGAAAGCAGAAGCGCAGTATCGCGCGTATCTGGAGGATATGTCCTCATTCCCATTTACATTCCGTTACAATGACGAGAAAATCTGCGGATTTTCCGAGGAACGGTTTCAATTGATCTCCAGGGAAACAAAAGACGGAAGTGATAAGATCGAATCCACCTTCGTCTTTGCGCTGGATGATACGCTTCATGTACGACTGTATTATGTATTTTATCCTCTGCACGGTGCGTCTGACTGGACTGTGACATTCCGCAATCCCGGCACCGAAAACAGCGGTATCATCTCGGATGCCGCAACTGTACTTACCTTTGAGGGAGCTTATCCGATGCTCAAGGGTATTCTCGGTGATCTTGATAACTGGTACCGCCCCTATGCCATGGATCTGACATCATGTCCTGCATATTTTGAATCGAACAGCGGTCGTCCGACGCATGTACGTTTTCCATATTTTAATCTTGAACACGGCGACGGAGGTACGATGCTTGCCATTGGTTGGTCCGGTACCTGGCGTGCAGATTTCCGTTACGATAAAAAGACCGGCAGGACAACTTATACCGCTCGTTCCGCAAACGAGCTACACACCTATCTGAAGCCCGGCGAATCGATCCGCACTGCCTTGTTTGTCTGTGCTCCGTATACCGTACGTGAGGAAAACTATGCCACAAACTATTGGAGAAGCTGGTTTATTCACAGCAATCTGCCGCGTGCAGACAAAACAGGCACTCCGCTCAAGCCGTTCTCAACATCCTGTCTGGCATCTGACACCGGTTTGCCGAATACCGACGGTTCTATTTCCGAGCGTTATTCCACTTGGCGCCCGAGCCTTGAAAAGATGATCGCCGAGGATATCAAGGTCGATGTCCGCTGGCTGGATGCAGGCTGGTATGTCGCACCAGACGGACGCTCTCCCGACGGTTCCACTCCGGAAAATGACTGGCATTCCACAATCGGTACATGGCAGCTTGACCCGGTAAAATGGCCCGGTAATTCCTTCCGTGAATCCACAGATTTTGCCAGAGAAAACGGAATGAGAACGATGATGTGGTTTGAACCGGAGCGCGTGACCGATGTTGCAAGCCTTGAAAAAAATTACGGCTACAATCCCCGGTGGGCGATTCACGGCTGCATCAATAATATCGGAGATCCGGACTGTCTTGCATGGACCCTCGGTCAGATCACAAAAACACTGTCCGAAAACCGCGTGGAAATTTACCGTGAAGACAATAACTGTAATCCCGGCGAAATCTGGCATTATCTGGATGAGCAGGAGGGTGACAACCGTGCAGGCTTCACCGAATCCAACGTCGTGGATGCACATTACCGTATGTGGGATGCAATCATTGACTGCACAACCTCCTATGGCGGATGCGCCTATGTCGATTCCTGTGCAGGAGGCGGCGGCCGCAACGATCTGGAATCCCTGCGCCGCGGTATTCCGTTCCTCCGTTCTGACTTTGACCGTACGTCCACAGCCATTCGTCTTTCCATGACAACGGCGTTCAACAAGTGGATTCCGTTCTGCGGTGCGATCAACAAGGAAAAGGGCTGGCAGCTGGATGCAACGGGTGTTGTTGATCAGTATGTCTGGCGTGCTTCCTATCTGCCGGTTATGAACATTGACTCGCAGTATGCACAGGATCCCGAGCAGGATTTCGGTGTACTGCGTACCGGTCTGAAGGAGTGGAAACGTCTGAACCATTTCCTGCTCTGCGATTTTTATGTTCTGACACATTGGCATACCGAAGGTGAAACCAATGACTTTACAGCGTACAGCTTCTTTGATGAAGAAAAAGGTGAGGGCATTCTGCTCGGTTTCCGTCAGGAAAAATGTAAAGAATCCGTGCTTTCTGTAACACTTCCGTATATCAGGGAGGAGGCAATATGTGAACTGCGCGATGAAGACAGCGGAGAAATTCTGCGTATCACCGGACAGGAAATGGCAGAGAGAGGCTTTACGCTTACCTTTGACAATCCGAGAAGTGCACGACTGTTGTGGGTAAAGGAGATTCGATGAACAATCCTGTTGTTCTTCTGTGCTGTTCCATGGCGGCAAATCTGCTGGGAACCGTACTGAAAAAATATGTAACAAATCGGACGGATGATCCGACAAAGCTCGGTTATATCTTCAATACCGTTTCTTCTGCTGTAGCAGCAGCCGTTCTCCTCGGAATGAACGGCTTTCATGTACCGTCCGCGTTCACAGTTGTGCTGGGAATTCTGTTCGGCGTGATCACGGCACTGCAGCAGTTGTCCAATGTACAGGCACTGAAGCTCGGTCCGCTGTCATATACCACCGTCCTGTGTTCACTGTCCACATTGATACCGACGCTTT
Organism: Clostridia bacterium; assembly: GCA_017558715.1. Taxonomy (GTDB): domain Bacteria; phylum Bacillota; class Clostridia; order Oscillospirales; family CAG-272; genus RGIG3925. The sequence continues at coordinate 8,451 of JAFYTT010000349.1, forward strand.
GCGGGGCGATCATTTGGAATGAGCGCATTGCACTGATTCAGTGGTGCGGTATCTGTCTGATGGTTGGATGCTTCCTTCTTTCGGTTTCGTCCGATCCGACAGAAAAGAAAGCATCTCTGCGTTGGCTCGGATATTGTGCGGTGCTCTTTCTGTGCACCGGCGGTATCGGTGTCATGCAGAAGTGGCATCAGAACACCGTATACAAAGAGGAGTTGGATGCATTTCTGCTGATTGCATTTGTGTTTTCTACCGTTTATTCCGGTATTGGGCTGCTCCTTTATCGGAGAAAAACAAAAATCGAAAACACCTCGCCGACAAAAGAATCTGCAAACAGTACCGTATGGATTTTGCTGGCTCTCATCGCTGTCTGCGGTGTTTGCGCGGCACTGAATAACAAGTGGAATCTGTATCTGTCCGGTGTCATGGAAAGTGCGGTATTTTTCCCGGTTGTCAACGGCGGCGGATTGATTCTGACAACACTGTCGGCACTGATTCTGTTCCGTGAACGTCTTGGCAGACGGCAGTGGATCGGCATTGTGCTTGGAATTCTGTCGGTACTGTGTCTGTGTAATCCATTTACTTAATTTTTGAAAAGGAGATATATTCATGAAACATACACAAAGCGTTATTTTCGGTTTGCTCCTGACATCCATGCTGTTATCTTCATGTGCAAAGGACCCGGCTGTCACACCGACAGAAACCAACACTGCTCTGGCAGGCACCGAAGTCGAGACTGAAGCAGTCACTGAACCCGGCTGGCATCTGACGCTTCCGGAGGTCGATATGGAGGGCTATAATTTCCGTGTTCTGACATTGAATACAGGAGCTGTTGCTCTTACAACCGTCTTTCAGCCGGATGAAGAAACGGGTGAGATTCTGAATGATGCAATTTATAAACGGAATCAGAAAATAGCAGAACGCTACAATGTAAACTTTTCTCAGCAAGGTGTTGACGATTATTTTACGCCATCTTCTATGCTTCGAAAATCAGTTTCAGCGGACAGTGATGATTTTGATCTGTATTATCTTGTACAGAGAGAAGCTTTCGGTCTGATTCTGGACGGTTACGGATTACGTCCTGATGAGCTGCCGTATATCGACCCGACCCAGCCATGGTATTTTCATGATATGAATGAGCAGCTGAAGATCAACGGTCTTTCCGTGATGGTCTATGGTGCAGACAGTATTACATCCTACGATAATTCAGCGATCATGCTGTTCAACAAAGCACTATTTGGACGGGAGGATCTCGGTGATCCTTATGCCATGGTTCGCGATGGAACATGGACAATTGACAAGTTCTTCTCTATCGCAAAATCAGTTGTTCGTGATCTCAATGGGGATGGAAAAATCAACGACTATGACCAGCTTGGTGTGGTTTCCGAAAACGACTTTGTTTATACCAGTCTTTTGATCTGCGCAGAGCATCCCTTTGTTGCGAATGTTAATAATACACCGACATTTATGCCGGGCAGTGATGATGTTATGATGTCGCTGATGATGAAAATAGCGGATTACCGCAACAGTGACGGAATAATTTTCGATGTATTTTACGATAAATGTGAACAGTTTGCAGGATATCAGGAGGTAACGGAAGCAGGACGAGCTGTTTCTGATATGATTTTCAGTTCGGGAAATACTGCAATGCGTATTACTTCCATCGCTGCGATGAATAACCTTCGAAACATGGAAGATGATTTCGGTGTTATACCGATGCCAAAGCTGGACGAAACACAGAAGAAGTATCGTACTCGTGCAATTGGCGGTCTGTACGGTACCGTTCCGTCCACAACGCAGAATGCAGAAAATATCAGTATCATTCTGGAAGCACTTGCCGCAGAAAGTTATTACAATCTGATACCGGCTTACTGTGAAACGATACTCAAGGACAAATATTCCCGCGATATTGACAGTGCGGAGATGCTCGATCTGATTCTGTCCAGTATGTATCAGGATCTCAGTGATGCTATCTGGGTGGAAGCGCGCTCTTCTTTCCTTCCGTTATTCGAGGCAGGCAAGAACAGTTTTGCATCCGAATCGGAAAAGGTTGGAAAAAAGATACAAAAGCAAATCGAGCAATACTTGAAAAAAGTGGAGAAGATTACAGATGATCTCGGTTAAAACCGCCGTATTTCTCGGCGATAGTATTACTATGGGTTACGGTCTTTCTGATTTTGCGGATCGGTTTTCAACGGTATTCTGTAAACAGATCGGTTGGAACGAAGACAATTACGGTATTACCGGAACCTTGATGGCGCGTGCAGGGACAAGTTCCTCTGATGGTTCATCGTATATTGATCGGTATGCAGCAATGGGATACGGCGATCTGATCGTCGTTTTCGGTGCAACCAATGATTATTTCTGGGCAGACAAACCAATTTCCTGTGAAGATTCTGAGGATGACTACTATTTTGAAAATGCAGTACATCATCTTTGTATCGGACTGAAGGAAAAGTATCCCGGGAAGCCGATTATATTTCTGATGCCATATCAAATGCGTGGTATTGGCAATTACTTCGGCGGTGCAGACGGACGTGCACATAACGGACACAACACCGATCAGAAGAACTATGTCGGATGTACGCTTGCCGATTATGTGAATATGCAGAAATCGATCTGTCTTTCGTATGGAATGTATGTGCTTGATCTGTATCGGGATTTCGGTGCGGATGTTGCTCATATTGATGAGGATGAGATACGTTATACCATTGACGGCTGTCATCCGAATGCGGCGGGACACCGACGTATTGCCGCTCTGCTCCGGGATTTCTGTATCGAAAACGGACTGATAGGAGATAAAACATGATATTTTCCGAAAAATTCATACGCCGTAATGCACGGTATTCCACGTTTTATGACCATGTTCCCGCACCGATGTTCCGACGGGAATTTTCGGCAGTCAAACCGATTTCCTCCTGCAGTGTTACCATTACCGGTGTCGGATTTTATGACCTGTATTTCAACGGCAAACACATAACCAAAGGATATCTTGCACCGTATATCAGCGCACCGTCGGAGCTTGTATATTATGATACCTATGATCTGACGGAATCCGTAAAGGACGGAACCAATTGCATCGGTGTCATTGTCGGAACCGCACTGCAGAACGATGTCGGGCGGTATAACTGGCGATTCGACTGCGCAAAATTCCGCGGTCCTGTTCGCTTTGCATCAGCAATTGAGATCGTGTATACGGATGGATCACAGGAGGTTATCGAATGTGATGAATCCTGGCGCTGTACCGATTCGCCGATCATTTTTGATAGCTTATATATCGGCGAGCATTACGATGCACGTCGTGAGATTCCGGGCTGGAATCTTCCCGGTTTTGATGACAGTGCATGGGATGCGGCAGAACCTGCGGAAACACCGCTCGGAGAAGCCGCACTGTGCAGTGCCGATCCGATCCGCATCCGACGGGATCTGTATCCGGTTTCCATCATGCGGGAGGAGCGCGGATACATCTATGATTTCGGCGAAAACTGTGCCGGTATCACCACACTTTGCATTCGCAATACATACCCCGGTCAGACTGTCAAAATGACATTCGGTGAAATTGTCAGAAACGGTGTGTTTGATGATGACAACATTTCGATCATGGACCGCAAGCATATCCCGTCAGAGGATCTGCACTTCACGGACGTATATATCTGCCGCGGAGCAGAGGAAGAGTGTTGGACACCAACCTTCACTTATCACGGTTTTCAATATGTATTGGTGGAAGGCATTACAGAGGATCAGGCTGTTCCGTCCCTTTTAACATATCATGTCATGCATTCGGATGTGAAACCGCTGACGAAACTGTCATGCTCCGATGATACCGTATGCCGTCTGCAGGATATGGTTCTTCGCACGGATCTTGCCAATCTCTATTATTTCCCGACAGACTGTCCGCACCGTGAGAAAAACGGCTGGACAGGAGATGCCGCACTGTCTGCAGAGCAGATGATCATGAATTTCGGGCTGGATGCCACACTGCATGAATGGATGAAAAACATCCGCAAGTCGCAGCATGAGGATGGTTCTCTCTCCGGTTATGTTCCGACACCTGGCTGGTATCTCAATTATGGTGGCTCTCCCGGTCCCGGTTGGGATAAAATTATAACGGAGATTCCGTATATGCTGTATCAGTATCGCGGGGATACGGAGATTTTGCGTGAAAATGCCAATATGATTGGCAAATATCTGAACTTCATTGCTGAAGCACGGAATGGGGACGGTTTAATTGATTTCGGATTCGGTGACTGGGTACAAGCAGGTATCATAGAAGCGGGCTCTCCTGTGGACTGTCCTTCAGTTGTGTCCAATACCGCATCTGCAATTGAGATTTCTGAAACTGCATCGAAGATTTATGCAATTCTCGGTATGCCGGAACGACGGATTTTTGCAGATGCCATTGCGAAATCTCTGCGGGAGGCGTTTGCATCGCATCTGATTGACCATGAAACCTGCACGGTTGCGGGCTGCTGCCAGACCTCGCAGGCAATGGGATTGCGTCTCGGATTCTTCGTCGGTGAGGATGAGAAAAAAGCGGTTGCACATCTGGTTGATTATGTTCATGCGCATGATGACCATCTTTCGGTCGGTGTTCTTGGCGGAAAACTCATTTTCCGTGTGCTTTCCGATTACGGTTATGCTGATCTTGCGTATAAGATGATTGTTCGCCATGATCCCCCGTCCTACGGACATTATGTGGAAATCGGTGCGACAACCCTTTGGGAGGGTTTCATTGACGAAAATCAGTCCCTGCCATATTCCCGCAGTCATCACTTCTGGGGTGATATCAGCTCATGGTTCTTTACCTATCCGGGCGGAATCCGTTTGTCACACAGTGCACCTGAGAAACCGGTACTTGCTTTGAAGCCTTGCTTTATTGAAGCACTCGACCACATCCGTTGTGAAGAACTTACGCCGTACGGCGTTGTGTTGAGTACATGGGAGCGCAAAGGCGATCAAGTGATTTTTACTGCATCGGTTCCTAATCAAGTGGAAACTGTTCTGTATGCGCCGAACGGATATCGGTTCCATGATGAAAAAGATCAACTTCGACTGTATCAGGAGAATGTACAGATCGTTTTTGAAAAAGTGTAAATTCAAAAAAACAGTATCAAGCGGGCAGAAATTCAGTAATACGGATCGGATTTCTGCCCAATGTACTGAAAGGAGAGTAAAATGAAGCAGATCGATGACAGCATTCTGACGCGGTTGGCATTCGGTTGTATCCGTGCAGTGAAAAGCAGGACCGGATGGCAATTTTTCAGGTTTACAGAAAAACAAACCGAACTGTTTTCCGCGTATAATCCTTATTATCCGGAACCGTTCTTTGATGGATATTTTCTTCGGAACTGTTATACAGATGCAGGAATTTCATTGGATTTTGAAACAGATTCGTCTTCTGTTACATTCCACATTGCAGATAATACGCCGGCAAACGGTTCTGTCAACAATTTGTTTGATATTTTTGTGAATGGAAAGCTGCGGCTCTTTGCCGAGGAGCCGGGTCAATATACCGTAACGCTTCGCGGAAAAAACAGGGTTACGCTGTGTTTCCCCTTCTTTTCCCATTTAACCGTATCGGGTATTGAAGTCGATGACGGTTCTTATGTGATACCGCATACTTTCCGAAAGAAATGGCTCATTCTGGGGGATTCCATTACACACGGATGTACCGCAACTCATCCCGGTCTTTGTTACGGTGTGAGGGCGGCATTGCGATATGATGTGGAAATATTGAACCAGGGCAATGCAGGCTATATCCATGATGATCGGATTATCGATGCAGAGATGCCGTTTGAGCCGGATGTGATTACATCTGCATACGGAATCAATGATCTTGGCAGAAAAAGCCTGGCTAATAATATTGCTGATACCGAACGGTATTTTGCGGAACTTCGCTGTGCGTTTCCTGCCGGAAAGATCTATATGATCTCTCCGATCTGGGCAGCGTTTTTGGACGGAAAGGATCAAAAGCAGCGGCGGGATGCCATGTATGATATATATACAGCCGTATCTGAAAAATTGAACATTACGATGATTGACGGTCGAAAATTGGTTCCCCATAATCGAAAATACTATCTGGAAGATGGGGTTCATCCCTGCGACAAGGGATTTTCCTATTATGCTTTTCGTCTTGGCAGGATTCTGTTTGACAATCCTAATACAGACGACCAAGATTGATACAACGATTCCTGTTTATCGTCTGTGATTTGAGTGTAGAGATATCAAATTGTATAAATCGTTTGTTCTTACCACCCACAACTCCGACATTCCTGAATCAGCACCGCTCTTGCCTTTGAAATCCAGCTGGTAACATGATTATTTTTCACCCCATACATTCTGGCAATCTCCGTACCGGAATATCCCTTGATCCGCAGCTCAATTGCTTCAATCCCCTTCAGAACCGCACCTTTGTGTGTCTTTTTTGCAGACTGAACGATACTCAGCAGTTCATCGCTGATGAGTCGATCGGTTATATCGGAGGTGTCCCCGAGCATACCGGCA
>JAFYTT010000350.1 GCA_017558715.1 Clostridia bacterium
CGCTGAATTTAAGGCAACCTTTGAAAAGTATGATATGAAGATTTCCTGCCTGTCCTGCCACGGCAATGCCGTTCATCCGGACAAGGCAATCGCAAAGGCATTCCACGACGAGTTCGTTGACGCTGTCCTGCTCGCAGAAAAGCTCGGTGTCGACACCATCGTTACCTTCTCCGGCTGCCCCGGCGACCATGAAGGTGCAAAGTATCCGAACTGGGTTACCTGCCCGTGGCCGGAAGATTTCCTCGCGATTCTCGAATGGCAGTGGAACGAAGTTCTGATTCCTTACTGGAAGGAAACCGCAGCGTTTGCAAAGGCGCACGGTGTTACCAAGATCGCATTCGAAATGCATCCCGGTTTCGCAGTTTACAACCCCGAAACGCTTATGAAGATGAGAGCGGCTGTCGGCGATGTTATCGGCGCAAACTTTGACCCGTCTCATCTGATCTGGCAGGGTATCGAACCTGTTGCGGCTATCCGCTATCTGCAGGGTGCGATCTACCATTTCCATGCAAAGGATACCAAGATCGACAAGATCAATACCGCAAAGATCGGTGTTCTCGATACCAAGCATTACGGTGATGAGCTCAACCGTGCATGGGTCTTCCGTGCTTGCGGTTACGGCAATGATGCAACCTATTGGAAGGAAATCGTTTCTGCTCTGCGCCTGACCGGCTATGACAAGGTCATGAGCATTGAGCACGAAGATTCCCTCATGTCCATCGACGAAGGTCTGACGAAGGCTGTTGACTTCCTCAAGCCCATTCTGATGTACGATCCCAAGCCGTCCGGTATGGCGTGGGCATAAGCTGCATTGCGAGTATATAAATAACTGTTTGGAGAAATTCCTATGAAGAAAAATCTTGTAGTGGTCGGCTACGGCGGACAAGGCGGCTGGCACGCAGACCATGCACTGAAGAGTGATGTCGTTACCCTGCACGGCATCTATGATATCAAGCAGGAACGCATTGATCTTGCAAAGTCCAAGGGAATCAATACTTACGATTCCTTTGAAGCTGTGCTTGCCGATGATCAGATTGATATTCTGGTCTGTGCAACGCCGAACGATGTTCACAAGGATATCGTTATCCGTGCGCTGGAATCCGGCAAGAACGTTGTCTGTGAAAAGCCCGTTGCACTGTCTGTCGAAGATTTCGACGATATGTGTGCAGCTGCAAAGAAGGCAGGCAAGCTGTTTACCGTTCATCAGAACCGCAGATGGGACGTTGACTTCCTCGCAATCAAGTCCATCATCGCAAGCGGTGAGATCGGCGATACCATCAACATCGAGTCCCGTGTTCACGGCTCCCGCGGTATTCCGTCCGACTGGAGATGCCATAAGCCTTACGGCGGCGGTATGATCCTCGACTGGGGTGTTCATCTGATCGACCAGATGCTGCAGCTGATCCCGAATGAAAAGATCGTCCGTATCTACAACGAAAACACCAACATCACCACCGATGAAGTCGATGACGGCTTCCATCTGATGATGACCTTTGAGTCCGGCAAGCGTGCAACCGTCGAAGTCGGTACTTACAACTTCATCTACATGCCGCGCTTCTATATGCAGTGCAAGAACGGTTCTGCATTCATCGAAGACTGGCAGAAGAACTGTAAGGTCGCAAAGCTGAAGGCTTGGAACGAAAAGGAAGTTGTTCCGGTTCAGACCGCAGCCGGTATCACCAAGACCATGGCTCCCCGTGACGAAATCACGCTGGACAGCTACGAAATCGACCGTCCGAAGTCCGATGTCCATGATTTCTACAGAAATCTGGTCAAGGCTGTTGACGGCATTGAACCGCAGCTCATCAAGCTCGAAGAAGTCCGCCGTGTCCTTCTGGTCATGGAAGGCTGCTTCAAGTCCGCAGAACTCGGTCAGGCACTTGAGGTCAATATCTGATTTCAAAGAAAAAGTAAGAGGAAGATCGCATCGGTCTTCCTCTTTTTCTGTTTATAAGCCAATGACGGAAAGCCAGACCTCGAGGATGCGCGGCAGAAGCGTGTCGTCAAAGGCAAAGCCGTCGGTGTGCAGGGCGGGTGCATGCTCACCTGTACCGATGCCGAAAAACAGTCCGGGAACATGGCGGCAATAATGCCCAAAGTCCTCCGACCAACGCATCGGTTCGGCGAGTGACATATGTGGAATCGATGCCGCAACCAATTTTTGGCGCAGCAACGAAACAAGTGTTGGATCGTTGACCGTGTCTGGAAAAACATCGAGATAGGACGTGTCGAGTGTGATTCCATGGGAACAGCAAAGGGTATTGGCTCGCTCTGTAATCGCCGCTGTCAGCTGCTCGAGATCAGATTCATAGTGTGCACGTACGGTCAGACATAACGTACCCTCACCCGGTGAAACACCGAAATTTCTGCCGCCGACCTGCATGCCGACAACCGTTGTAAGAACCATACCGTGTCCGTTCGCTTCTGTCTTTTGGGTCAGTGTGTCCAGCTCTGTTGTCAGAGCGGCAATGACCGACGCCGGATTGTACCCGGTTTCAGGATATGCCGCATGGCTTTGCCGACCCGTAAATCGCAGAACCATGCCGCGGGATGCACAGGCAAAGACATCGTCCCGCAGAAGTACCGTCCCGTGCGGAAAACCGGGGATTGTGTGACAGCCGCAGATGGCGGAAACCGATTCCCGTTCGAAAATGGAACAGCACAGCTTTGCACCTTCCCCCGTTTCCTCTGCCGGCTGAAATAAAAACAGCAGATTGCAGTTTGGCTTGCTGTCGGCAGATTCCGTCAGATACGCAAGTCCCGCAAGTGCTGCGGCATGACCGTCGTGACCGCATCCATGGTATGGCTGACCGTCAGCGGCACAGACAATGGCATCGGTATCGGCGCGGAAAGCGATTGTCGGCAGGTCAGGCGCGATATCGCGGCGGGCATAAAACCATCCATTATGTTCATGTATGGAACAGGTTGTGTGTGTACGCAAAAAGGTTTTCAGCGTCTCCATGGTTTTTGTTTCGTGTCCCGACAGTTCGGGAATTTCGTGCAGAGTATGGCGGAGTGCCATGATTTCGGAAAGAATGGTATCGTTTGGCTTCATGGAAAAACCTCTTGTAGTTATCAGTATAAAAGTATTGTATCACAATGGCGCGTTTTTTGCAAGAAAAAAGTCGGAATCGCAAAAATAAAACTAAAAAAAGTTGACGTTTTTATAAAAATATGGTATAATATAAGAAGAAACACAGAAATGTCAGGAAAGGAACACCTCGCCTGTACCGGTGGGGATGGTCGGAAATGATGGAAGAGATTACACAGCTGCAGTTATTCGGAGACGAGGATTTTACATTGGAAACAGGTCGTCATATCCCCGAGGAACCCGATGCGCAGGATGACGATACGATTGCTTTTCTGACCGATATCCGCCGTATCGCACTGCCGATGCTGTCCGTGCGCAGCTTTGTTTATACACCGCTTTCCCGTGTGGAGGAAATCGCGCCGACACTTCTGACCGAGCATCAACTGATCTTTGTCACCGAAGGATCGGTTACTTGTCTGATTGGCGGCGTTTCGTATACCGCAAATGCGGGTGACTGTCTGTATGCCGCCCCCGGAGTCCTCTTCTGCCGCCCGGAAGGTGCCGAGCCTGCCGCATATATGACGCTTTGCTTCTGGGACGATACACCGCGCAGAGAAGGGCATTTGGGCGATATGATCTTTGCCTATCCGCATAAACTGACGTACATTGACGATGCCGATGTTTCCTATACGGTCGATTATCTGAAGCGTGTCTGTCTTACCGGCTCTCCCGACCAGCGCAAGAAGTGTCTGGCGGCGTTGCAGATGCTGCTCATTCAGATGGAGGACTTTGTTGTCCGTTATTCGGATAATGACTATGTCCGCGCCATGAAGCGTTACATTTTGGAGCATTAC
>JAFYTT010000351.1 GCA_017558715.1 Clostridia bacterium
CTGTTTTATTCCGTTTCTTTGACGGCGTTGATGATTTTTTCAAAATTGTTCAGAATGACTTTTTCCTTCTTTGCGTAAAGCGATGCAAAATCGGTGCTCTTCTTGTCTACAACGACTTCCTTAATCAGATTGTATCCCGTGTCGTCAAAGTTGAAGCCGAAGTCAAAGACTTTGTTTTCGTGCATCATCTGCAAAACCTTGTATGCATTTTCCTCGCGCACCGCCTTGTTTTCAAGGACGATATCAAAGAATGCGGGGCGAATTTCCTTGTAGCTGTAATATGCCAGTGCTTCGGCAATCACAGATGTACGCTCGGGGTCGGGAGCATTGACAGGAACACCGATCAGACCCGCACCGCAGAACACACGGTAGTTCTCCTGTGCCTCATCAAACTTGGGGATCGGCAGCAGACCGAAATCAAATTCGATTTCACGCAGGTTGGCATACAGACCGCCGACATCGAGCGTTGCAAGGAACGAGCGTCCCTCGACGATGGTATTGCGATAAGTACTCGTCGGATAGGATGCATTGGAATAGATATCAAGATGGGTTTCGCCCGAGTGAACAAGGTTATAATATTTATTGACAATTTCTGACATGCGTTCAGTATTGAGCGTCAGCTGCGGCCATCCTTCCGCATCCGGCACGGTTACACGCTGATCTGCACCGTACATATAGGAGTAACCGGTATTTTTATTGTCGAGCAGACCGTACTGGTCAACCTCGGTCATTTTACCGTCGCCGTTTAGATCCTTGGAATGTCCTTTGATGATCTCTGCCATATAGTCCATCGTCCACTCGCCGTCGAAACAGGTCTGATAAAGGTCTTTTTGAAGATCCATACCGTTCAGATACGATTTATTGAACAGCACCGCCTGCATACCCTGCCATGTCATAACGATGTCACCGGATGCATAGTAGAGATGTCCGCCGATGCCGAGTGAGGTCGTCATCGAGGTATTCCACCACGGTTTTGTCAGATCGGCATAGGACAGATCGTTCCAGTCATATAACAGCTGATCGGTCACCAATGCGGGAACGCCGTCTGTCGCATGCGGAAGAACAAAATCGTATTCCGTATCACCAGCCATCACGGAATTGCGGAAGGTGGAAATCGGATTGTCCATCTCAACGGTTTCAAATTCAACATTGAGCAGATCGGATACCGCGGCATTTCTGCGCGCACCTGCGTCGTTGAGCGTTTCGCCGTCGGATTCCACGGCAAGACGGAAGTTGTTGTTGTAATTGGTCAGGGTCAAAAACTTGACGGTATGACCGCCAAAGTCCGCACCCTCCGGCAAATTCGGTTTCGGTCCGGGATCTTCTGTCACAGCGGCAGTTTCGGTTGCAGGTGCGGTGGCATCGGTATTCACACCGGGATCGGTGGATTCTCCGCCGCAGGAAATCATAGCAGAAGCGAGTAATGCGAGTGCCATGAAGGTGGATGCAATACGTACATTCTTTGTCATGGTGAACTCCTTATATTTGAAATTTTTTCGCGCGAATTGATTTCGTGTTCAGCGCGTCATAAAGTTCTCGCCGAGGTTTGCCTTTGCATCTTCCGCGAGCAGTGCCTTGAATTCGTCAGACAGAGGACGGAACGGCTTGCGGCACGTACCGTAATCAAGGCCTCCGATCTTTAAGAGTTCCTTGCATGCGGGCATGACACCGTACTTGAGAACTGCAGCGATGATTTCATTTGCCTTGCGCTGAACATCGAGCGCTTCCTTGGACTTGCCTTCATGGTAGAGACGGTAGATTTCGAGCATACGGTCGGGCTGGAAGTTGTAGGTCGTACCGATACCGCCGTCAGCACCTGCGGAAAGACCCGACAGCAGCATTTCGTCGGAGCCGTTGTAGAAGATATGATCAGGATGCAGGGTGACGAGACGTTCCAGCTGGAAGAAATCGGACGCGGTGAACTTCATACCGGCAACACCGGGGATCATCAAAAGCTCATGCAGCTGGTCGAAGTTCAGCGTCATGCCGGTTCTTGCGGGGATATTGTAGATGATAACGGGCAGGCTCGATGCCTTTGTGATATCGATGTAATACTGCTTGACGTCTGCAAAAGAGTATGCAAAGTAAAGCGGCGTAACAGAGGACAGCGCATCGGCACCGACCTTTTCTGCGTGTGCGGCGAGTTCGCATGTTTCGCGCGTACCGGTTGCACCGATGTGTGCGATGACGGTGATCTTGCCCTTTGCTTCTTCCACGACGGTTTCGAGCAGCTGCTTGCGTTCTTCGACGGAGAGCAGCAGCATTTCGCCGGAAGAACCGCCGACATAAACGCCATGGACGCCTGCTTTGATTAAACGGCGGACCAATGCGCGGATACGGTCGGTGTCAAGGGCTGTCAGGTCATCGGTAAAGCCGGTAAGAAGTGCGGGCATAATGCCTTTTAAGAATTCAGGTTTCATTGTGGGTATTCCTTTCCTTATATATAATGAAGATTAAAGATGTGCAAAGAAGAAGTCCATACAGTCATCGGCGGGATCCATTTCGTGATTCCCTTCAAAGGTTTTCAGGAAAATGTGATCCTCTGCATTCTGTGCGGCAAAATAGGTCTTCAGCCGAGCAAATTCCTCCTTGGTGCTGTCAGAGCCGAAAAGCTGATCCTGATTTCCTGCATCAAAGCAGATATACCGCGGTGCGATGAGTGCGGCGATCTCCGCCTCCAAAAAGGTATTTGCGCTGTTCTTCCATGTCCAGTCGGTGAACGCGTTATACTTGATGGCATCGATAAACGAACAGGACGCGTATGCCGACTTGATACGGATGTCTGCGGCAGTCGTCAGCGTTGTGAAGAAACCGCCGTAGGACAGTCCCGCCATACCGATGCGGTCGGGATTGCAGTACGGCTGTGTGACGAAATAGTCGATACAGCGCATAATGGCGAACACTTCAAGTGCGGTGATCGACGAGCCGACTTGTTTCAGATCGGAGTCGAGGCGATTACGGTCATATCGGTCACCGAAGATTTCGACATTCCAAAGCAGCAGTCCCGGTGCAAAAACAACCGCACCGCGCTGCAGAAGCCGCATGGTCTGATGGTTATAATTGTTGTCGCCGAAGAAGTCGGAACAGACCTCGGGCGTACCTGCACCGCCGTGCTGGGAGATGACAAACGGTGCATCCTCTGCCCTCTCATGCGGCAGAAACAGGATGCCGTAAACGGTAAAGTCACCGAGCACCGCCAGACGCATACGACGGATTTCGCAAAGTGCCGTATCGGCGACAAAGGTATCCTCGACACAGGTGACCGGAATCTGTTTCAGCGATTCATACTCCGTCAGCGGTGCACCGAGCATTTCATAATAGGCACAGCGATAAGATTCCGGGTTCTGCGCCAGCCGCTCGGGTGTGATGAACGACGCGCGTTTCTCCGCCGCCTCGTCCTGTAATTTTGCAAGATAAGATTTTACCGAGTCCAGATAACCGACACGGTACGGACGGGATATTTCCTTGTCTTCGGTAAAGGGTACATAAGTCATTCGGAAATTCGCACTCCTTTTTGGATAATTTCACATTGCACAATATCATATTACTATATTTTTGAGAACTTGTCAATATTTTTTTGAAAGTTCTCTTTTCATTTTGGAAATTTTATGGTAAAATAAGAATAACCAAATTTTATCTGTATTCAGAAAGGAATCAAATCATGAAAGCATACGGAAAAACAACCTGGATGATCCCCGACACCTATCTGCAGGCAAAGGAAAAGTCCCGCTCCTCCGATCCCGGCGACCGCAGCCACGAAGCGATCTGCGTCCTCAACACCTCGGACAACGATGCCCACATCGCGCTGACGCTCTTCTTTGAGGATCGTGAACCGAACACCGCGTTTACCTCGTTCTGCGGTGCGCGCCGTACCCATCACATCCGTCTGGACAAGATCCGCGACGCAGAGGGCAACGGGATTCCGGAAGCCGTTCCCTACGCCATTCTGATCGAATCCGATACGCCGATCGTTGTCCAGTATTCCCGTCTCGATACGTCTGCCGCTGAAATGGCACTGATGACGACGATTGCATATTCGGTTGAAGATTGAGCCTCCCTGACCCAAACGCATCAAAATCGAGACAGATGTAGGGGCGATTCATGAACCGCTCGCTGTCCGAGTATCTGGCAAGTATCGTCCGTGACAGAAGCTCCGAAAATACTTGACAAACTGCCGCATCTGTGTTATAAGAAAAACAGAAAGCACCGATGACGGTACTTCCCTGCATTAGATTATTGAAATAACCGCTGCACTTTGGAAGAGAGGGCGGTTATTTCTTTTTGTTATGAAGAGCAATGTCAAGGTATCTGTATCATCGAAAAATGAATATGTAAAACAGGAGTATTCCTTTTGCCATGCGGCGGGGGAATACTCCTGTTGTCTATTATATTACAGATTCAACATCACAATCGCCGCAACGCCGAGCAGAATGGCAATCCACTTCTTCCACGAGATCTGCTCGCCGAAAATGAGCCGGGAGCCGATGATTGCGATCATGGGACCGCCGCCCTGGACTGCGGGATAGACAATCGCGCCGTCCATCAGCGTTGCCAGCAGGACAACCATCAGATTCAGACCGAAGTTTGCAAAACCGATCAGCACAAAGAGCACGATCATGACCGGCGCAAAGAAATCACGCATTGCAATGCGGTCTTCCTTCTTCTGCTTTGAGCGCAGAACCGTAAACAGGATTAGTGAGGTAAGCGTCGCAAACAGATAACAGTAAACAAGATACTGCGATGCATACGCATTTTCCGATGCCATCGCGTAAATCTTGGACACGACCGACAGCAGACCGTTACACAGACACGATGCGACAGAGAGCAGAAGCCATTTCAGCGAAATCTTCTTCTCGCCCGTCACCTTGGGATTGGTGAACAGGAACATACAGACGACGAGCAAAAGAATGCCCGCGATACGCACAGGTGTAATCGGTTCACCGAGGAAGCAGAACGAATAGATCAGCGGGAAAATCAGGCTGAAATTGACAATCAGCGTTGTCAGCGACAGAGGACCGTCCTCCAGGGCTTTCAGGTTGGTAAACACACAAATCGAGAAGAAACAGCCGAACAGCGCCGCCGTCAGAAGACCCGAGAGCGGGATATACAGGTTGCCCGTGGTGACGAGTGCGGAAACAAGTGCACCGACCATAGCAGATGCGGAAAAGCACGCATTGAACAGCTGCAGCTCGGCAAGCGACTTACAGCGGCTGTTTGCAGGCTTCAGACCGATGGAATAGACGCCGCTCATCAGAATGGCAAGCATCAGAAAGAGAATGGGTTTCATATAACAACGTCCTTTCTTGGAATGAATAATGACATTACTGCTTCTTCATCGCGATTTCAACAACCTCTGCGATATCGCGGCAGATGAATTCGGAAACATCCTTTGCCGCCTGCACACCCGATGCCATTGCGCATCCGTGATAGCGGCGGAGCATCGGCAGGTCATTATAGTTGTCGCCTGCAGTGAAAATGTTGTCTGCATCCACGCCCATCAGTGCGGCATATCTTGCAATGCCCTCTCCTTTGTCCATGCCGCGCACAGGGATATCGATACAGGTACCGTTCTGCTGCGGGAAGACATAGTCGCCGAATTCCTCCAGCAGTTGTGCCGTAACGCGCGTACAGATTTCTTCGTTTTCACATGCGGTATTGAGCATGGAAAAGGTATCCATTTTGGAAAAGACGTCGCGTTCGATGTCTTCAAACGGTGTCAGGTCGACCCACAGCTTTTTGCCGCCGCTCGGACAATCGGGATTGATGTCCATGCGTGTATCTCCAAAGGCAATCCCGCAGAACTGTCCGGAAAGCTCACTGACTCTGTAAACCAGCGCGCGTGCGAGCGTGGTATCACCGTAGGGCTGATCGCCGCGGATGGGACATTCATACAGAACATTCCCGTCCGCATCCATCGCCATAGCACCGTTGAGTGCCAAAATAAAGTCAAAGCCGAAGCGCTTATCCTTTGCAAATGCTTTGTAACTGCCGATCTTATCGCGTCCTGTGACAACGCCGAACAGATTTCCCTCGGCACGGAATTTTTCAATGGCTTCAATGACGCGCGGCGGGATGCCGTCAATGGTCAGAGTGCCGTCATAATCGGTTGCAATGATTTTTTTCATATCGTTTTTCTCTCTTTTCTTAATATCTGCCGTAATTCTGAATTGCCGCCATGACAACACGCATACTCGTCAGAAGTGAGCCGTTGTTGATGGAACCTGCTGTTGCCAAATTCAATCCGCGCGCGCCGAGTGCCTTGATCGCATCGCAGTCGCGCTTGACTTCGGCTGTGATATCGTCCTCGTTGTTGCGCATAAACGTAAAGGGTGCTAACTGACCGTCGATGCGGGTGTTGGGCATCTGACGGCGGATATCATCGACCGTGACCGTCGGACCGAAGTTGCAGCCGGTCAGGTTGAAATCGGCAAGCTGGGGAATCAGATGACCCATTGCCGAGTCGGAATGCTGATAGCGGTTATCGCCGGGATTCGGGGAGACGCGCTCGAAAATGCTCTTCAGAATCGGATAACCGAAGGCGTGGTACATCTCGGGAGTCATCAGATTGGAGTCATCATCGGAGAATGAAAAGCCATGAATGAAGTTCGATTCATTCCGTCCCGATTCCGCAATAAACAGCGTGATATACGCATGCAGTACACCTGCAACCGCATCGGCGAAGCGGCGGAACAGACCTTCATTGTCATAATAGAGGTACAAAAGATTTTCCGTACCGTAAACAGATGTCGCCAGCGTAACGGGACCGCGCACACCCATGTACTGACCCGGGCGGCGTCCGTACGTTTCGTAGACCTGACGGCAGCGTTCGTCCCAATCCTTCGGCAGAACAAAGGAACGGAATGCTTCGGAGTTGGCAATCAGCGCCTCGACCTCATCAAGCTTCTTTGACAGTGCTTCTTCATCGGCAAGCGTACCGCGCAGCCATGTCGTATTGCCGTCAAATTCATACACACCCCCGAAGACCTCACCGATCTGACGGTATCCGGGAATCGTCACTTTCGGTGCTTCGGTCGGTTTGTTCTCGGCAAGCAGTGCACGGCCGACGATCTTGCGTGCCTTTTCGTTGTAGCGGCAGTTAAGATCATAACGGCGCACAGGATCCGTATAACCCCACGGCTGACCGTCCTCGCCAAGCTCCGCAAAGACACATTCGTCACTCATGCGGATACCGAGTGCCACCTGTTTTGCATCGGGCGAAAAGCAGTTATCTTTATGCGCTTCATCTTCATCGCGCCAGAATTGTTCGATATCAAGGTCCAGTTTCATGTGGAAGTACCTCCGCGATTTTCGTTCTATTAACTATACCACAAAATGGCGTTGTGCGCAAGTACATTTTGGAAAATTTCTCATGATTTTTAACGGGAATAGAAACAAGGTGCTGTACGGGTTGGGTACGGCACCTTGCTTTTCATCAGTTGTTATAATAATTGATCAGACAACCATCCAGAATGATCTTACGTTCATCATCGGTCAGTGCACCGAGCGTGAGGACAAATTCCGTCTTGGTGCCGTCTGCTTTGACGGTATACGCGGTGATCGTCTCTGCCTTTTCCGCAACAGCGCGGCGGACATCGGGGACAAAAATCCAGTCGCCGATACCGAAAGGCAGTTCTTCTGCCTGTTTTGCATCCGCAAAGACGAAGGGCAGCATACCCCAGTTGATGAGGTTGGAGCGATAACGCTTGGTTGCGTATTCAACGGCAATGTTTGCCCAGCCGCCGAGTACCTTCTGACAGGATGCAGCCTGTTCTCTTGCAGAACCGTCACCGGGTTTGTTTGCGTAAACGAGCGTACCGATACCTACCTTGGATGCATCGAGGGCTTCCTTGCCGTCAAAGGTACGGAGGACATCGTAGATCTCCTTGATCGGTGCAGGTTCGATGCCGTCCAGACGCATGTTTTCGAGCGTCTTGACGTCCTTTGCACGTCCGACATACGCAGGGTCTTTTCTGGACAGCGCAAATTCCGCGAGCTTCAGCGGGTTGGAGCGGTAGGAAGAGGTTTCACCGGACGGAATCAACTCGTCGGTCGTAGTGACAGGGTCGGTGATGACAGACGCGACGCGCAGCAGCAGATCGTCGGTCAGCGCTTCCATCTTCGGCCAGTCCGCAATGTTCGGACCGAACTTCAGCGCGGCATCGGTTTCGGGCTTGCCCCAACCGAAGTAGCAGCGCTTTGCGTAGATGGAACCGTCAAACTTGTATTCGGGAATGGATTCGCAGTAATCAATTTCCGCAGCAGAAGTCAGGACACCGCCGTTTGCCGCGGTTGCCGCGATGGAACGGGCATCCATCAGCGCAACGGATGCGATCTGACCGCCGGAGGGCTTGGAGCCTTCGCGGTTCGGGAAGTTTCTGGTCGAATGACGGATCGACAGACCGCCGTTGGACGGAACATCACCTGCACCGAAGCACGGTCCGCAGAACGCAGTACGCAGGGTGACACCTGCCGAGAGGAGCTTTTCAGCAGCACCCGAACGGACAAGTGCGAGATTAACCGGCTGGCTGGCAGGATATGCGGACAGCTGGAACGCACCGCAGCCGGTAGAGGCACCGTCGAGAATGTTTGCGGCAACGGCGAGGGTGTCGTACGTACCGCCGGCACAGCCTGCAATGACACCCTGATCGACGAGCACACGTCCGTTGGCCGCGATCTTGTCGGTCAGCGTAAAGGTCAGATTCGGCGTTTCGAGCTGTTCTGCGGCAGACTGTTCCACTTTGCGCAGAATATCGACAGCATTTTCATTCAGCTCGCGGATGGTATAAACATTGGAGGGATGGAACGGCAGGGCGATCATCGGCTCTACCTTGGAGAGATCGATTGTGACAACGCGGTCATAATAAGCGACAGCACCGGGTGCGAGTTTCTTGTATTCGTTTTCTCTGCCGTGGACAGCGAAATAGCGGTGGGTTTCCTCATCGGTGACCCAGATGGAGGAAAGACAGGTGGTTTCGGTCGTCATAACGTCGATGCCGTTGCGGAATTCGATCGGCAGATTGGCAATGCCGTCACCGACGAATTCGAGCACGCGGTTCTTGACAAAGCCGTCAGCAAACGTCGCACCGATCAGCGCAAGTGCAACGTCCTGCGGACCGACACCGTGTGCGGGCTTGCCCGTCAGGTATACCGCGACAACTTCGGGACGTGCGATATCGTAAGTTCTCTTGCACAGCTGCTTGACGAGCTCGGGACCGCCTTCGCCGATTGCCATCGTACCGAGTGCGCCGTAACGGGTATGGCTGTCGGAGCCGAGGATCATTTTTCCGCAGCCTGACATCATTTCACGCATATAGGAGTGAATGACGGCAAGGTGTGCCGGGACAAAGTTGCCGCCGTACTTCTTTGCGGCAGAAAGACCGAAGACATGGTCATCTTCGTTGATTGTACCGCCGACCGCGCAAAGGCTGTTGTGGCAGTTGGTCAGGACATACGGAAGCGGGAATTCTGTCAGACCGCTGGCACGTGCCGTCTGAATGATACCGACATAGGTGATATCGTGGGATGCCATCGCATCAAACTTGATTTTCAGCTGAGCCGCGTTGTCGGAGGTATTGTGCGCGGACAGAATCGACCACGCCATCGTGTTGTTCTTTGCTTCTTCTTTGGTGGTCTGAATGCCCATCGCATTCAGTGCGGCATCATCGGAAACCAACGTTTCGCCGTTTACCAGATACGCACCGCCGGAAAGTTTTTCAATCATGGGAGTATAACCTTTCTGTATAGAGTTCGGAACATCGATCAATGTTCGTGGGAATGGGTCAGATCCTCTGCTGTCGCCGCACGGTCTTCGACGAGCGCATTGCGGATTTTCAAAAGTTCTTCATGCGCATGTGCATTGGTCAGGTCATCTGCGAGATTGTCCAGTACATGGCACAGCAGCGGAATCCACGTTTTTGCAACCTCGGGATTCATAATCAGCTGACCGTAAACTTCATTGATGACGAGGAATTCCTCGTTCATATCGTCTCCGTGCACCTGATAGAACTGGCTCAAAAAGATGTTGTAATCGGCAACCGCGGCCGTGTAAAGATAGTCTTCGCCGCCGTTGTTGTACTGGCGGAAGGTTTCTGACGCATAGTGCGCACCGGTACGGCTCAAATTGGTCATCGTGTTTTTGAGTTCTGATTTTGACTCCACGGTCATGACAAGACAAATCACAACAGCCGCAAGCAGAACCGCGATAACTCCGAACAAACACTTGGTTCGGGAATCAAATCTCGACTTTGCCATATCAGAGCACCGCCTTTACCGCCGCGATCTGACGCAGGACGGATTCTCTCGCGGGACCGCCCGTGACACATCTGCCGTTCACACAGGTTTCCAGGCTGATCGCCTCGAAAATATCCTCACCGAAGACATCGGAGAACGTGCGGTATTCATCGAGCGTCATGGTTTCCAGCGTCTTTTCGTTTGCGATACAGTATGCGACGATACCGCCGACGATCTTATACGCCGCACGGAACGGCATGCCCTGCTTGACGAGATAGTCTGCACAGTCGGTCGCATTGATGAAGCCGCCGGAAGCCGCTTTTCTCAGATTGTCTTTTTTCACGGTCATCGTTGCAAACATGGAGGTAAAGACCTCAACGGCAATCTTGGTGTTGTCGATGGCATCGAAGATCGCTTCTTTATCTTCCTGCATGTCCTTGTTGTACGCAAGCGGAAGTCCCTTCATCATGACAAGCAGCGTCTGCAAATCGCCGTAGACACGGCCGGTCTTACCGCGAACCAGTTCTGCAACGTCGGGATTCTTTTTCTGCGGCATGATCGAGGAACCGGTGGAGTATGCGTCGTCCAGCTCCAGGAATGCAAATTCAGAGGAGCACCAGAGGATGATTTCCTCTGCAAAACGGCTCATGTGCATCATCAGAATGGACAGATCAGACGCAAATTCCAGAACGAAATCGCGGTCAGAAACGCCGTCAATGGAGTTGAGGGTTACCGCAGGGAAGCCAAGCAGCTCGGCAACACGCTCACGGTTGATCGGATACGTGGTCGATGCCAGGGCACCCGAACCGAGCGGCATCACATCGGTACGGCGGTAGGTACCTTCAAGGCGGTCGATGTCACGCATGAACATCTGCGCATAAGCCAGCACATAGTGTGCAAACGTGACAGGCTGTGCTCTCTGCAGGTGTGTATAGCCGGACATTACGGTATCGATGTGTTCTTCTGCCTTGTCGACGATCGCGGAAAGCAGGTTCTTGACAAGGGCGATGATCTCACCGATTTCGTATTTGCAGTACATACGGATATCGAGTGCGACCTGGTCGTTGCGGGAACGTGCGGTATGAAGGCGCTTGCCCGTATCGCCGATGCGGGATGTCAGCACTTCTTCCACAAACATGTGGATATCCTCTGCCTCGGGATTGATCTCCAGCGCGCCGGAGTCAAGATCTGCGAGAATGCCCTTCAGTCCTTCGATGATCTTTTCGGATTCTTCTTTTGCGATGATGCCGCATTCACCGAGCATCGTCGCATGAGCGATACTGCCCGTGATATCCTGGCGGTACATCCGGCAGTCAAAGGAAATCGATGAATTGAAATCGTTGACGCGGGTGTCAACGTCTTTGGAAAATCTTCCTGCCCACATTTTCATGGTGGTTTTCTCCTTCTATTTGAACGTATGGTCAATATCAGGCATCATAATATCACAATTGCACTTCAAGAACGCGTAGGGCGGGGGCTTGCTCCCGCCGCACATAGACAAACCATGTCACAATATACAGAATTTTATTTCCATACTGCGGAAATATTTATTTTTACAATTCATACACAATATTGTTCTGCAGCCATCTGTGTGATCCATGGACAGTCTTTTGGAGCGTTATACTGAAATGATTGCTGTCATATGCGTCAATTGCAATCGGTATCAACATCTCATACGGCGGGAGCAAGCCCCCGCCCTACGCGGATTTATACACCCAAGCAATCAAACCCCAGATTCATTCTGCCTTCTTCAAAAAATGACCAAAAGGGCTGTCACATTCTGCCGCAACAGCCCTTTGACTATTTGATTCTTACTTGCGGTTTGCGTCGAGCTTTGCCTTGACCTTGATCGGCAGACCGAACAGGTTGATAAATCCTGCGGAGTCAGCCTGGTTGTAATCTTCATCCTCACCGAAGGAAGCGGTCTGTTCATCATACAGGGTATAGGGAGAGGTAACACCTGCGTTGATGAGGTTGCCCTTGTAGAGCTTGAGCTTGACATCACCGGTAACGGTTTCCTGGGTCTTGTCAACAAAAGCGCAGAGGGATTCGCGCAGAGGTGTGAACCACTGACCGTTGTAAACGAGGTCTGCCATCTTCGGCGCGATCATTGCCTGCTGGAAGTGGAAGGTTTCCTTGTCAAGGCAGATGGTTTCGAGGACATTGTGGGCCTTGTAAAGGATGGTACCTGCGGGCGTTTCGTAGACACCGCGGCTCTTCATACCGACGAGACGGTTTTCAACGATGTCGAGCAGACCGATGCCGTTTTCGCCGCCGACCTTGTTCAGGTATTCAACGAGTTCGATCGGCTTCATTTCGACGCCGTTGACTGCGGTCGGAACACCCTTTTCAAAGTGGATGGTAACGTAGGTGGGAACGTCGGGAGCCTGTTCGGGGGAGACGCTCAGTTCCAGGAAGCCTTCCTTGTTGTACTGCGGCTCATTTGCCGGGCTTTCGAGGTCCATACCTTCGTGAGACAGGTGCCAGATGTTCTTATCCTTGGAGTAGTTGGTTTCGCGGTTGATCTTCAGGGGGATGTTGTGTGCTTCCGCGTAGTCGATTTCTTCGTCACGGGACTTGATATCCCATTCACGCCACGGAGCGATGATTGCCATATCGGGTGCAAATGCCTTGATGGTCAGCTCGAAACGAACCTGGTCGTTACCCTTACCGGTACAGCCATGGCAGATGGCATCAGCGCCTTCAGCCAGTGCGATTTCAACGAGACGCTTTGCAATGCAGGGACGTGCATGGGAGGTACCCAGCAGGTAGTCCTCGTACTTTGCGTCAGCCTTGAGGCACGGCCAGATGAATTCGGTGATGTATTCTTCACGCAGGTCTTCAATATA
>JAFYTT010000352.1 GCA_017558715.1 Clostridia bacterium
GCCGTAGCGGATGACCTTGTCCGCATAATGCGATTCGAGTGCGGAGAAATCTGCGTTTTCGGCGACCTTATGGGGGTCAGCAGGGAAGGTATAATCGGGGATGATGTGTTTCATTGTGGGAAATCCGTCCTTTCCGTGATTGTTTGAATACAGTATAGCACAATCTTTTCGGAAAAGCAAGATTTTTCGTGTATTTCACGGGGAAGTTTCTTAATTGCAGAATCCCTGATAGCTTTCCTTGAAATCTGCTAACTTTTCTGCAATGGAAAACAATGCGGACAGAAGCAGGAGCTTATGTGCACCCCATGTACGATAAATCGTCACCGTTCCGTCGGGCAGATCGACGATGTCGCGCATCGTGAAAGCATATCCGCTCAGGATGTCAAGTGCGGCTGCGGCTTCTTCCTCGGTGATCCCGCATTTCGCAGCAGCGGCAGCGGCGGTGAAGGCACGGCTGCAGTTGTTCAGCAGATACTGCATCATGCAGATGACATTTGGCTTGATGCAGTCTGATAAGAATTTCATAGCATCACCGCGTGACAACGATTGAATCTGCTGCTCCCACGTCATACGGTTGACAATGGCAGTTTCCGCGTCAATGAAGATGCCCGTCTTGCTCTGGGTAATCCACATCGACTGTGTATTGCGATTGGAATCCAGTGTTTTTCGCATTTGGGAGATCTGAAAATTCGCGTCCTTTTTCGGTGCACCCTCGCACCACATTCTCAAAAGCAGATCGTCAATGGCAGCCTCGGGCTTTTCTGCATGAAGGGCAGTCGCATTGATGTTTTCCTCAATGCCAAACAGCGCATCGATGCTCGTCTCAAAAATCTCCGCAAGGACAGGCAGCAGCA
Organism: Clostridia bacterium; assembly: GCA_017558715.1. Lineage (GTDB taxonomy): Bacteria > Bacillota > Clostridia > Oscillospirales > CAG-272 > RGIG3925. The sequence goes on from JAFYTT010000352.1 coordinate 855, forward strand.
GAATATCGGGCATCGTGGTTCCGCACTCCCATTTGGAAACGGTCTGTGCGGATACCCCGATCAGAGTGGCAAGCTGTTCCTGTGTCATATCGCGTGCACGGCGCATGGCTGTGATTTGTTTTCCGATGTCGATCATACGTGATTCCTCGTTTCGTAATTTTCGTACAGGCCTGTTCGCTGACTTTATTGTATCACAGATCATAGAAAAAAGCAATGACGGAAACAGCGGATTCTGCACTCAAACAGAGAGCAGATACGCCGTTTCCGTCAGCGGAATCATGTATGGAGCAGTCTGTGGTAACCGCCTGAACGCGGATGTTCCTTTGCGTAAGCACCGGGGAATCCGAGCACCGTGATGCCGCGGTCAACCGATGCGCGCCAGATCGTTTCCATATCGTTGAGATGCGGCTGGGAGAGATTGACCGAGTAGAGCTTCGGCTGGGAGCAGAGAAGTTCGATGTAGTGATCACCTCTGCCGCAGAAATGCATGGCTCCGCCGCCGAAATGCGCAAGCAGCTTTGCGTCGTACGGCATGGCAAATTCTTCGTAAAATTCGGGCGAGAGGTTCATTGCGCTGTCACAGCGGAGCATGATCCGTCCGCGATGGCGCATATTGCTCCAATGGACATTCATGTCGGTGCCGCAGGGGAACATCGCAAACCAACGATCCAGAAATGCGGCATAGGTATCGGTGATCAGCGACAGCATGTCATGAACGAGTTCCGGCTCGTCGTACATCGCATAGAACATCTCGCATCCCCACATCAGCTCGCAGATGTCAAGAGGTCCCTGCAGATCGGGATGATAGATGGAAACGTACTTTGCAATCTTCGGATATGCGCGGCAGACATCCTGCCAAAGCGCTGCAAAAGCCCAGACGCGTGCGCCGAAGCCGTTTTCCAGATCAGGCATCCCTTGTTGCACCAGTTCACGGATGACCTCGGAATCGTTGAACGGCTTTGTTGTCGGGAGCGTGTTCATTTCGCGCGGCATTTCGAAAATCTCCGCACCGAACAGAGAGGAAAGAATACCCGTACCGTAGTTTGCACGGACGCAGAGATTAAAACGGTCGGAGTTCAGCGCATTGGAAACATCGGCAAGCTGGTGAACGAGCATGGTTTCTGCATCCGCGAGTGCATCATTGATATTGACGCGCGGGACGGGAATACCGGGGGCACTTTTCTTTTTTCTGTGTGTGGAGAAAATTTCGGCATCGGATGTTCCGTGGAGGAATGCATACCATTGCGCGGCAAAATCGTCCTCGGTTTCGGGATCGATGCGGGATTCGATATCGTCAAGGAGTGCGATGGTTTCAGGTCTGAGTGACAGCATGGCGGGTGTCCTCACTTTCATTGTTTTTTATGAGTATATCATATTTGAGTGAAAAAAGCAAGAGGCATGCAAAAAAAGATGCCGTACCGCAGTACAGCATCTTTGTAAGTATGCAGATTATCTCTTGAGCAGAACTTCAGCTTCGTAAGCTTCGATTTCCTTATACCAAGCGGTATCAGATGCAACACCGCAGGATGCGCAGTATTCAGCCCAGATATCGCCGAACGGCATGGTCTTCATTTCTTCCTGCATGACCATCAGCTCGGTGTACTTGTTTTCATCCTGGAGCTTTGCGAGCATTGCGTTGGGTGTGCAGAGCGCTGCAAGCAGAGCCTTCTGCCAGCTGCGGAAGCCGATGACCCAAGCTGCGATACGGTTGATGGAAGCATCGAAGTAGTCGAGTGCCATGTAAACGCGGTCAAGCGCATCATTGCGGACGATTTCCTTCGCCATTTCCTTCGTTTCGTCATCGAGCAGAAGGACATGGTCGGAGTCCCAGCGGATGCCGCGCGTGATGTGGAGCGCGATTTCCGGATAGAAGCAAAGCAGAGCGGGGATCTTGTCGGAGACGACTTCGGTCGGATGGTAGTGACCGTTGTCCATCAGCGGCAGAACGCCGTCATGGGTAGCTGCGAAGGAGAGGGTGAATTCAGCGGAGCCGGCAGTGAATGCTTCAACACCGATACCGAAGACCTTGGATTCAACACACGGCTTGACGAGGTTCTTGTCAAACGGTTCTTCGAGGATCGCTTCGATGGATTCCTTGTAGCGCATACGCGGACCCATACGGTCAGCGGGAACATCCTTGTAGCCGTCACCGGTCCAGATGTTCATAACGCAGGGATAACCGGTTTCCTTTGCAAAGTATTCGGAAATACGGATACATGCCTTACCGTGTTCGATCCAGAATGCGCGGACTTCTGCGTCCGGGCTGGACAGGGTCAGACCGTCCTTGGATGCCATCGGATGAGAGAAGAACGTCGGGTTGAAGTCGATACCCATGTTGTACTTCTTTGCGAGCTCGACCCACTTTGCGAAGTGCTTCGGTTCGATCTTATCGCGGTCGACGTATTCGCCTTCCTCGAAGATCGCGTAGCATGCGTGGACGTTGAGCTTCTTGGTACCGGGGCAGAGGGACATTGCCTTTTCCATGTCAGCGAGCAGCTGTGCGGGAGTGGTTGCCTTGCCGGGGTAGTTACCGGTGGTCTGGATACCGCCGGAGAGAGGACCGTCATGGTCGAAACCGATGACGTCGTCACCCTGCCAGCAGTGCAGAGCAACAGGGATGTTCTTCAGCTTTGCGATGGCAGCATCGGTATCAACGCCGTATGCAGCATACATCGCTTTTGCGGATTCATATCTGGTCATGATAGAGTACTCCTTTTTGATTTTTGATATATACTATTATAGCAGAAAACAACGGAAATTGCAATACCTCTGTGCAAAAAAACAGCGTCCCGCGAAAAAAACGGGATGCTGTTTTTCAGTGATCAGATTTTTACAATACCGAAGAAGTCAAGAATGGAGGAGATCAGAATCAGCACGATGAAGATCGGTGCGATATACTTGATCATCACGGTAAAGAGCTTCTTGCCCTTCAGACGGTTGCCTTCACATTCCGCTTCTTCAATGATTGCTTTGGGCTTCAGAACATAGCCGACGAAGATCGCGGTTGCGAGTGCTGTGATCGGCATGAGAATGTTGTTGGAGATGAAGTCGAAGAAGTCCAGCAGCTGCATACCGATGATTGTGAAGCTGCTCCATGCGCTGTAGCCAAGGCAGGTCGCAATACCGAGTACGAGCGAGATGCCGAGGACAGTCAGACATGCGGGAATACGCTTCATATTCAGCTTGTCCTGGAAAATGGAAACGATGGTTTCCATCAGGGAGATTGCCGAGGTCAGAGCCGCAAACAGAACCATGATGAAGAATGCCGCGCCGATGATGTCGCCGCCGGGCATGGCATCAAAGATCTTGGGGAGCGTGATGAACATAAGGCCGGGACCCTTGCCGAGTGCCGATTCGTCACCGCCGGAGAACGCGAAGACAGCCGGAATGATCATCAAACCTGCGAGGAACGCAACACCGGTATCGAAGATTTCGATCTGGTGGGTAGAACCTTCGATAGAGATCTCCTTCTTCATATAGGAACCGAAGGTAATCATGATACCCATGGCAAGGGACATGGAGTAGAACAGCTGTCCCATTGCCGCAACGACGGTCATAATAGAGAAGTGGGAGAAGTCGGGCTTGATATAGTAAATAACGCCGTCGACAGCACCGTCCATTGCGAAAATGGTGTACAATGCGATGATGAGAATCAGCACGACGAGAATCGGCATCATGAACTTCGATACCTTCTCAACGCCCTTTTCGACGCCGCACATAACAACCACTGCGGTAATGCCGATGAAGACGAGGAACCAGACAATCGGTTCGACCGTCATACCGATATAATCGCCGAAGAATGAATCGTTTGCCATGGTCGATGCCTGCCCTGTGATAAAGCCGACCATGTACTTGATGACCCAGCCGCCGATGGCAGAATAATAGGGCAGAATGATGGTCGGGATGATTGCGGCAAGCCAGCCGACCCATGTGAAACGGCGGTCAAGTGCTTGGAACGCATCGATGGGGGATTTACCCGTCTTACGTCCGATGGCAACTTCTGCAACCATCAGCGAAAAGCCGAAGGTAACGGCAAGGATGATATACGTGAGCAGGAACATACCGCCGCCATATTTTGCAGCGAGATACGGGAAACGCCAGATGTTGCCAAGACCGACAGCAGAACCAGCTGCGGCAAGAACGAATCCGAGTTTTCCGGTGAATGAGCTTCTGTTTTGGGATTCCAAAGATTAATCCTCCTGTCTGAAAATTTGCACCGACATGATACTGCAGTCGGTTAATGAAGATATTATATCACAATATCCGAAAAAACACAATGCTTTTTATTAAATTGGGAAAGCTTTTGCGAAAAAAACAGAACCACCCGAAGGTGATTCTGTTCGGATCATTAAAAAATCAAAGCTTGACAACTTCGCCGGTCTTTGCGGATTCTTCGCAAGCCATGGTGAGCTTGAGGGACTTGATGGCGTCGGCGTACGGAGAACGGATCTTGGAGCCGTCACCGGTCTTGATGGCATCGATGAAGACGCGGTCCATGATACCGGTCTGTTCTTCGCCGCGATCCATATGGGTCTGACCTTCTGCGGTGTAGATATCAAGGGTAGAACGGAGTGCATATTCGAGCGTACCGTCCTTGCAGTAAACGGTCATACCGTTGGTGACCTTTGCACCCGGTCTGTTGTAGCAGCCGGTGAACAGGGTAGCAACGACGCCGTTCTTGAACTTCATGACAGCAGAGGAGTAGTCGAGGTCGAGGTTGTAGCCGGGCATACCGTATTCGTCATCGACGAGGCCGTTTGCGCCTGCGCAGTATACGGATTCGGGTTCGCCGAACAGGAAGCGCAGCTGGTCGAACAGGTGAATGTTCTGTTCAATGATCTGACCGCCGCAGGTTTCCTGCTGTCTCCACCACCAAACACCGGGAATGCCGCCCAGCCACGAGCCGCGGACAACAACAGGGGTATGTTCTTCGCAGAAATCCTTCATCGTTTCGGTCAGGTTCTGCCATCTGTCCTGGAAACCGACGTTGGTGAGCAGACCCTTTTCTTCGACGCGCGCGAGAATCTGTTCTGCAACACCGAGGTCGAGTGCCATCGGCTTTTCAACCTGGAACGGGATGCCGAGGTCGATGATTGCGTTTTCGATTTCACCGTGCTGGTGCGGGGGAACTGCGATGAAGATGACATCGGGCTTGATGTCGTCGAGCATCGACTTGTAGTTGTCGTAGACCTTGCCGGAGCCGTACTTGTCAGCCATTGCCTGTGCACGGGCAA
>JAFYTT010000353.1 GCA_017558715.1 Clostridia bacterium
AACAACACCGATGTGCGTCGTGACGACACGGGTACCCATTTCGAGCGCCAAGTCAACGATCTGCTTGGACTTTTCGATCTTGATCTTGTTGTCCTCTGCCAGCTGGAAGCCGTGACCGCCAAGGTCGCCGCACAGTGCGGAAACTTCCAGACCGTTTGCCGCCAGAATGGACTTCTTTTCGGCAATCAGCGCAGGGGTGAGGTTCCACGGCGCCATTTCACCGTCAACGGCGTAGATCTGAACGCCCTGACCGCCGAGTGCACGTGCCTTTTCAATGTTTTCGCGGAAGGTACCGAGCAGGGAGTCTGCCATGATACCGATGGAAAATCTGTTCATAAGTATAATTCCTTTCATTTTGGATGTATTTTGGATGTATTCATTATAACATTTTCGGGCGGAAATGTCAATGGGCGGGAGAACAGTTTTGCAAAGAATCGCGTGGATGACAAACACTGCAAAAACATCCAAAAAACAAATGACGTATTGACATGATTTGGTGGATGTGCTATAATGAAGATGAAAAATCATCTTGCCAAAGGAGAATGACCATGCGAATGACAAAAATTGTGAAACAATGGACGGCATTTTTGCTTTGTGCTCTGCTGCTTTGTATGTTCTGCGCCTGTGATGCGCCGCCGGATTCCCCGGTATCTGACAGCGACAGTACCGCCGTCTCTGTGACCGACCCGTTTGCGCCGTCGGAAACAGCAGAAGCCGAGGAAGTCGTATTGTCTCATATATATCAACCCGTTTCATTCGACATTCCGAACGGTTACACGGCGGCAGACGGTTCTGACAGAAGCAATCTGTTCTGTGTCGGCGATACCATTTACTTGTATGCGACGAAACGGGATGAAAAAACCGCACAAGCGGTCTATCTGTGTTATGATTTGAATGGAAAATACGTAGATATGCTGGATGTTTCGTTTATTGATGAAAACGAAACCATATTTCTGCCAAAGGAACAGAGAACCAGCGAAAATGCAATTCTGCGGCAGTCATTGTTTCCGCTGACAGACGGGAATTATTTTCTTTCTGTGTATGATAATGGAAAAAAAGAAGCGCGCCTGTATCTTTTGGACGGGACCGGGGCAATTCTGAGGGAATCTGCTCCGATTCTGCCGGACAGCAATCAGATGTTTTCTTGTGCATCGTTTTATCTCGGCGAGGAGTATTTTTTGCTTTATAACCACATGGATTTGAACGGCTTTTGGTTGTTTGACCGCGAGCTGAATCTCCTCGGTTATTTCGATACCAAAGAACCAATTTGGGATGCCTTTCTGCATGACGGTCTGCCGGTGGTTACCCATCAGAGTGGACAATGTATCATTTACAACGAACAGACAACACCTTTGATTTTGTAACGCTTTATGAGCAGACCGAAGCCTATAAACGCGCCGACGATATGTTGTACTTTGATGATGCCGTGTATCTTGTCGACAGTGAAGTGGTTACCGTCCAGCGTGGCGGCGAGGAAACCGTACTGCTCGATTGGTCGAACTCCTATTTGAGCCGTTCTTCCGTCTATTTGCTGACAGCCTTCCCAGATGACCGTTTTGTCGTCTTATATGACAATCTCCCGGAAAAGGACGATAACAGCCTTGACATCTGTCTGCTTGTTCCCGTCGAAACAACGTCCGTTACACAACAGACCATAACACTGGCTGTCGTCGGTATTGAGCAGACGATGGGCGGCTCATACAACTTGATCTCGGATACGATCAACGACTTCAACCGCGAGAATACAACCTACCGGGTGGAATTGACCAATTATGATAAGATGTTTGCAAAAGAAAGCTTCGGCGGTGGTTTTGTGCCGAACTATCAAAAAGGTGCGGCGCAGTTTGAAGAAGACCTGCTTGCGGGCGTGAAGTATGATATGATTCTGTTCGGAACGAAATACGACGGTTTTTCCGATCTGCAGGACAAGGATATGTTTATGGACATCAGCGTCGCCGCAGAGGATGCCGATCTTCTGCCATGTCTGCGCAATACGGAGAGCAATACAGCACTGCCGTTATCCATGTCCGTCTCCACGCTCGTTGCCGCCGATACCACCGTTTCCTCTGCCGCAGAGTTTACGTGGGAAACACTGTTTGCGCTGTATGAAGGACTTGGTGACGGGGAGACGCTGTTTTCCACCGATGTATCGGAGCAGCTGACGGTCACAATGCTGTCCGACTACATCGACATGGATGCCGCGGTCTGTACGCTCGATTCGCCCGACTTTGCCCGTGCGGCGGAGTTTATCACCGAGGTGCAAAAGGCAAAGAACAGCAAAGCGGCAAACCCGCTGTGCGATGGGAATCTTGGCAGTCTTGCCATGGGTGCCACAAGCTGTTTCGGTGATCCTGTGGGCAGTTTGCAATCGGGGGCACTGAAATTTCTGACTGTGAATCTCGATATGCTCGATTCGCTGATCTCGGTTCCGTATCTCTTTGCGGAAGCCGGTCTGAACCCTGTGTTCTGCGGTTATCCGACCAAACAAGGCGGTACGCTGTATGCAACCCCTCGTGTGAACATGACCATTCCGAAAACTGCCCAAAACAAGGCGGGCGCGTATGCGTTTTTGCAGTATGCACTGTCAGATGCGGTGCAGTGCTCCGATCGGATGGCGGCAAGGGCGATGCCTGTCACCCGCGCCGCTTATGAGGAACAGATTCAGTCGGGCTATTTCTACATCCGGGTCTTTGCAGAGGAGCTGACCAATTGGATGCTGGAGGAGGTCACCGAGGAACCGCGCCAGCAGCATACGGGTCTTGCCGAGGTTCATGTGACCGAGGAAGAACGTGCGGCAATGGTATCGTACTTTGCCGATACGACGGCGCGCGGCATCTATGACAAAACCATTCGTGCCATTGTCGATGAGGAGCTGTCTGCCGCCGCCGCAGGTGTACGCTCAACGGAAGAAGCCGGCGGCATCATGAAGAGCCGTATTTGGATTTATCTCAATGAATAAACGCATATAAGAAAGAGGACATCCGCGCGGGTGTCCTCTGTTTCTGTTCTTTACTGTTCCAGCGCCAGAATTGCGTCAACCGTCTTGGTCATTGCCTTTTCCAGTGCCGACATCTTCTTTTCGATGGTCGATGCGATTGCGCCGCCCTTGTAGATGGCATCGGCGATGGTCGTTTCGATGGAAGCCCAGGAGAAGATATTTGCGTTATCCATAACAACGGAATTCAGAATCAGGTCGAGCATACGCACAGACTGTGCATCGCGCGCATACTTATCGGTCAGGACGACATCAAAGTAAGCGGGCGTGAGGTTGTTCTTGGAATCGGCTGCCATGGCTTCTAAAATGAACGCGGTGTCGTTCGGGTTTGCATTGGTCGTCGGGATGGACAGGACATTGACGCACCAGCCGTCAGCGTAGCAGTGGTACGATTCCTGTGCTTCGTCGTACTTCGGCGGCGGCAGAATACCGATATCGACCTGACAGTCGCGCATCGTTTCGATGTGAACGAGAACCTCGGGTGCGAAGAGGACACGACCGTCCATGAAGTATTCAAGGTTGTCGGGGTGGTGACCGTTTGACAGACCGGTGTCGCCGGAGGTGGAGATCGACGGCAGTCCCGCGATCTTCTCGGAAATGCCCGTCATGACAGAGATTGCCTTTTCCGTGCCGCACAGCGCATAGGGAATGTCGTCGGCATTCTTGCCCGTCATGGTATTGCCGGATGCGAGGTAGAGCACGGCACCCAGCTGGGTCTGTGCCATCGTACCGTAACGGTCAGCATCGCGGGAATAGGTATTGTCACCGTTGAGGTCGTACAGTGCGCCCTCGGACAGCTCGATGTACTTATCGATCGTCCACTTGTTTGCTTCCACGAGATCATAGGGGTTTTCCATATCCAGATCGCGGATGATGTCCTTGTTGAAGAAGAAGATACGCGTTGCCTTGTTGTCGATGATGAAGATATCACCGGTTGCATAATACTGCTTGTTTGCAATGGAGAGGGATGCGTTGGTCGACTGTGCCCACCATTCGCGGGACAGATCGATGTGTTCCAGTTCATTTAAGTCATAGAGCATACCGTCAACCGACAGAGCGCCGGAGTCGTAAACGTCGCAGACGATCGCTTCAAAGGAATTGTCGCCGGCGGTGATCAGCTTTTTCAGCTCGGATGTGACCGTTTCGGTTTTACTTTCGATGGCGTTGAGCGTGATGTTGTAGGTGTCCTCGATGAACATTGTACGTTCATAGATTGCGTCGTTGATCTGTTCGCCGTCTTCCTCGTGGGAATAAAGGTCAGACGCCGACCAGACGTTGTCGTAAATGCGTCCGTAGAACATGAACTCCCGTCCGCCGAAGTCCCGTTCGGGCAGATCGGCCTTGACGCGGGGCGCTTCCGTGACCGCTTCCGCGACCGGAGCGGTATCGGCTTTCGTTTCGGTGGATGCTGCGGGTGTATCGCCGCCGCAGGAAGCAAGAGCGGCTGTCAGCATGGCAGCGAGCAGAAGTGCGGTTGTTATCTGTTTCATATGAGAAATCTCCTTTTGTGCTGGTCGTGCTTATTCGTTTTCGTATTCGTTGAAGAATGTGAAGACCTTTTCCATATAACGGTCAACGGTTTTGCGGTTCTTTTCGTAGAACGAGGAAATATCCGCGTTTTTGCTGGTCATCAGGTTCTGCGGCCAGAATGCGGCACCCCATCCGCCGTAGACATAACCGAAGTCGAAAATACGGTTCTGACAGATCATATCGATGATCGCAACGGATTCTTCGTCGCGGGAGCCCTTGGTCTTGAGTACGATGTCATAGAAGACGGGAATGGTGCGCTTGTAACTTTCTGCGTTGAGTGCTTCGACAATCGTGCCGACGTAGTCGGTATCGGAAACCGTTGTGGGAATACCGAGGATGTCGTGTGAGCCGTCAACCATCGTGTAGTAGGTGTCCTGCGCCTCGTCCCACTTCGGCATGGGAATGATGCCGTATTCGGTGTCGGAGTCGCGGAATACACTTGTCGCACTGGAGAAGCCGTCAGCCATGAACAGAGCCTTGCCGTCGGAGAATTTCTCGCGGACAACGATGGCGAAGTCCGTCATGGAGGAAAGCGTTGCGTAGGTTGTATTGCCGACCCAGAGCATGTCGTATATCTTCTGATAGATGTCAACGACGCGCGCGTTATAGTAGTCCAGAACCATGGTGCCGTCGGGCTGTGCCTTGACGATCTTTTCGCCAAACGACCAGAGGAACGCATTGACGGGAGAGCCGACGAAAATGGTCATGCCGTGCAGGTCGTCGATGTCCGAGACACCGTCACCGTTGAGATCGCGGTAAACCTCGCGGGAAAGTTCAGTCAGACAGTCAACCGTCCATTTACCCTCGTTGACGATGTTGTAAATGTCGGGCAGGTCGTAGTCGTTTGCCACCTGCTTGTTGAAGTAGACGCAGTAGGTGTTGTTCAGAGAACCGAGCGCAAAGTCACCGACCGCAAGGAATGTCTTGCCATTGTACGTTAAGTCCTCCACGGTGGAGTTTGACCACCACGGACGGGAGAAGTCGATATGCGGAATGTCGTACCAGTTTAAGAACACGCCGTTCATAACCGCCTCACCTGTGGAAACAACGTGACCGGCATACAGCTGATAGGCATCGTCGCCCGCTGTGACGGTACGCTTGAGATGGGTAATCTGTGTGCTGTAATCCATGGTTTCCGCGGTGATTTTGATATTGAAGCGTTCTTCAACGGCGGAGTTGCGGCGGAAGACGGCGTCCTCCAGAACGTCGCCCGTTTCCTCCTCGATGTAGTAGGCATAATCGTAATAATCGACGCCGAGAATGTGGAATTCCTTGCCGCCGAAGTCAACCTCGCCCAGTCCGTCGTCCTCAAGCATACGCAGATCGAGTGCGTCAAGTGCTTCGGTTTCGACAGCGGTTTCGGCTGTGGTTTCGGGGGCATTTGTGACGGTGGTGTCGGTGGCATCGCTGCCGCAGGAGATCAGAGAAGATGCAAGCAATGCTGTCAGTAACAAGGCTGCTGTCAGATGGTGTTTCATGGTTTGCGATTCTCCTTTTGGAGTTTTGTTGTGTACATTATAATATATTTCCTGTGTAATGTCAAGACAGCGGCGCAGATTTATGCAGATACCGCGGTAATTTCACCTTGACAATTTCTCCGAAATCCGCTATAATAAACCTATCATCAAATCCCGAAAGGACGAATCCTGTCATGACCGAAACCACCGCCATGATCTTTAATATTCAGCGTTTTTCCGTGGACGACGGACCGGGCATCCGCACCACGGTCTTCTTCAAGGGCTGTCCGCTCTCCTGCATCTGGTGCCATAATCCCGAATCGCACCGCCGTGAGCCGGAGCTGATGTACAACGCGCAGAAGTGTATCTCCTGCGGTGCGTGCTCCACCGTCTGTGACCACGGAGGTCACACCTTTGACGGGGAGCGCGTACATATCCTTGACCGCTCGGACTGCATTGCCTGCGGTGCGTGTGCCGGCATCTGCCCGACCAAGGCCGTTGAGATGGCAGGACGCGAGGAATCCGTTGAAAATATCTTAAAAGAAGTCCTCTCCGATAAAATCTTTTATGAGCAGTCGGGCGGCGGCATGACCGTTTCGGGCGGAGAACCGCTCTATCAGCCGAAGGCTGTCACCGCACTCTGCAAAGCCGCCAAGGAAGCGGGACTGCATGTCGCCATGGAAACCTGCGGCTTTGCGTCGGAAACCACCGTGCGCACCGTCGCGGAATGGGTTGATTTGTTCCTCTTTGACTATAAGGCAACGGCGGATACCCATGAAACGCTGACAGGCGTGCCGCAGAAGCCGATTCTTGATACACTCGCGCTTCTGGCGGAGCTTGGAAAGGATATCATCCTGCGCTGTCCGATCATCCCCGGCTGCAACGATACCGAGGAACATTTTTCCGATATTGTCGCGCTGGCAAAGCAGTATGACAACGTCAAAGAAGTGCATCTGGAGCCGTACCATCCGCTCGGCATCTCCAAACTCGAGCAGCTCGGACGCGAGATCTCCTACGATAACCGTACCTTCCTCGATGCCCATACGCTGACTGCGCGGACAGAAGAAATGACGGCGCTGTGCGGCAAGACCGTGCGGATTTCGTGAGAAGTCCTTGTGTGAATCGTTACACTGTACCGTTTCCGTGAAATCGCCCAAAAAATCCCGAAAAAAACGAAAAATTTCTTTTGGAAATTTGAAATACCCCATTGACAAAATGCGCAATTTCGGGTATAATTTAGAAATGAATGATTGCTTGTGGGAAAGGAGCGATTTACCATGCTGCTCGATATGACACAGCTTCTCGGCGGCGCGGTGGACCGGCTTGATTTTTCCTATACGCTGTCCGCAGACCGTGTTCCGTATGAGGGTGCCGAGGCGCTTTTGGACGGAGAGAACACCGACGCGCAGAGAATCGGTGACAACGAGGAGAACGAGGGAATTTACCCCATCGTGTTCGATGACGTTGTTGTACTGGAACCTGTCGCGGTGAACGGTTCGGTTATCAACCGTGCCGGATACATCACGCTGACGGCGGAGGCGAGCATGTCATACAGAACCCACTGCGCAAGATGTCTTGCGGAGGTGGAGGATACCGTTCGCTTCCTGTGCGAAAAGACGGTTGCCGACGAAAAAGGTCTGCTGCGTCTGGAAAACACGGAAAACGACGACTATGTACAGATCAAGGGAGGAAAGCTTGACCTCGACGCACCGATCTGCGACGAGATTCTCCTTGGCTTTCCGATGCGTATTCTCTGCTCGGACGACTGCAAAGGCCTGTGTGCCGGATGCGGTGCCGATCTGAACCGGGAGGCGTGCCGCTGTACAAAGAAAGAAGTTGACCCGCGTTTGGCAAAGCTGGCAGCACTGCTTGCGGAAATGCCCGACGATGAGGAATGACGGAAACGGAAGGAAAAAGGATTTCCGACCGACGGCATCCGTACCAATCAATACAAAAAACTACCGGGATATAAAGGGAGGACAAACGAAATGGCAGTACCGAAGAAAAAAGTATCCAAAGCAAGAAGAGACAAGAGACGTTCCAATGTTTGGAAGCTCGACCTGCCGGGCATGGTAAAGTGCCCCAAGTGCGGCGAATATAACCTCGCACACCGCGTCTGCAAGAACTGCGGCACCTACGACGGCAAGGTTGTCATCGAAAAGTAATTTTCAAACGACAGAAAACACGGGACTGAACACGGACAGGCAATGCCTGTTTGCCG
>JAFYTT010000354.1 GCA_017558715.1 Clostridia bacterium
ACAAATCCAGGGCGTAGCGGTCTGTGTGTCAAAGAAGCTTCGCAAGGTAGATATTGATTGAAGAAGGAGATATAATTGAAAGAAAACTATAAAATCCCCGTCGGATGGTGTCCGAAGTGTGAAGCACGCATAGCCTACTCCGATGATGGGAGCGATAAAAACTATGTGCGGGTTGAATGCGTCGATGAAAACTACAAAGGCGTAACCATCATGTGTCATAAGTGCAAATCAATGCTGCGGATAATTGAAAATCAGCCGTCTCTCGGTTTATTGATACCGGTATTTGCCGGACTGCAAGCATAATAATTTCATTCACAAGTGAGCCATCCTCCCATCGGTGAATATGGGTTATATACGGGTGAGTATCAGAATGATGTGCGGAGCAATGCTCTGCCTCGTTTTGATGCTCACTTTTTCTTTCTCAAAAATCAATTTATAAAAAGGAGCAATAACATGAAAAAATGCATCTACAAAAACTACGACGATCTTCCTCTGATGTTGGATGCCAAGGTGTTGAGTAATGTGCTTGGCATCTCTCGGTCATCCGCTTATGAGCTATTGAAAAAAGAAGGATTCCCTGCACTGCGAATCGAGGGACGCGTTGTTGTGCCGCGGGATAAGTTTATCGAATGGGTAGAACAGAATACGGGAAAGTGAGGAATAAACTTGAAACGCATAGACAGTCAATATCATTTTACGCTTGAAGACATCAAAAAAGTGATGTACGAAAGTTACTTTAATCCGAGTAGATTTCGAGGACAGATCAATCGCGGGACAGAAATCTGCGAGAAGTATGCTTTGCAGAAATTGTGGTTTATACGTGAAATAAAGTACGGGGAGTTTGTTTGGTCACAAGCAAGCGTGCGCGAGCTGCTGATGAATGAAATGACCGTATCCGATTTGGACTCGGCAGAACATCATGTAAAAACTCAACCAGGATGCGGAAGGCATCGGATCGTTGCCAAAGTTCTGTTTTTCTTTCTCGTGTTTGGTGAAGATCTTTGGGATCGTCATTACAGAGAAGAAATAACGGGGGATGATATTGTGAAAGAGATATACGATTTTATCGAGAAATCTGAGTTCAAATTTGGTGAAGAATCCTTCGGAACAGAGGTGCTTGGATATGGACACGAACAGAATTGATTCAACCGAAAACACAATAAAATTCTTCGATCGATTCTTTGCATACGACCTACTCGACCGGTATCCGAATCACAAGCTCGCGACCGAAGCAGATTACTCTCTTCGCCTCTTATGGGAAGCGCAGAGAGTATATATCCAGGACTGGCAATTCAGTCGCGAGCGCGTTCGCAAAATTTTATATGATGAACTGACGATCGAAATACTTCTGAACGCAATCTGCGGTTACAGAATCTACTGCACAGCACCGTGGGACTTATCAATTATCATTTTCGCGATGCTGACAATCTGCAAATACGATCAGGATTTGCTTGAACCAATAAAGATGAACGAGCTTCGTCAGCATAGTATGATTTGCTTTGCAGGCAGCGGCTTCGTCGATTATGCAAACGCGAAAAACAAAGCGGATTTCTTTTCGTACGCAAAAGGAAAATTCTTTCCGCTTCCCCAGCGCATCTTCAGTCTCGGTTTATCATCGGGCGAAATACTTGTGTATGCCTATCTGCTCTTCCGCGAGGACAGAACAACATTCAAGTGTCATCCGAGCTATACGACTATCGGTAAAGCAGTCGGCATGAGCAAGAACACCGTGAAAAAATATGTGGACGGGCTTGAAGAAAAGCGGCTGATTGAAACGCGTTACACGACGGTGCAGACGAAAGACGGTCGTGTGCACAACGGTACTTTGGAGTACACCATTCTGCCGCTGAACATCGCGGAAGAATATTACGATGCCAAGCAAATGAAGCGGCTTGTGCAGGAGCAGGCGAAGGCGAACTTCTTTAAAAAGCTTGCGATATTCGATAAGAAACGTGAGAAGTCAAAAGGTTAAAAACTGCGCCGCATAATCAAAGAAAAGCGGTTTGGATAGATAGCTTTGCACGGCGTTGGTCTGAATATTTGAAGCAGGATAAAGAGGCGGCTCAACTGCCGCCAACTGACACCGTCCGGCAACGCCGGTCGGGGATTTTACGCCGTTTAACGGCTTTTACGGGTTACTTCTAAAACTATGAGATTTCATCCCGTGGCTCACGGAAAAGCTGACCTGCCGAAATGCGTCTCATAAGGCGAAAAAGTCGAAAATTTGAGCGTTTTTCGTGGCTCACAGCAAAAAACACACTTGAAAGGAGAACAAACATGAGCGAAAAAATGGGAACGAAAAATATCCGCATGACGGATGAAATGATGTCCGCCTGTGAGAAGTACGCGGCTGAATATAACGCAGGCAACGCAAATGCATTCGTCCGCGATGCGATCGAATTCTATATCGAATGGCTGAACCGTGAAGGGACCGAGAAGTTTCTTACCCCTGCGCTGGAGTCAGTCATCACGGCAAAGCTTCGCGACAGCGAGAACCGCATCTCGCGTATGCTCTTCAAGCTTGCGGTCGGACAGAATTTTCTTGCCCATATGTATGCAAGTACCATTAACTGTGATGAAAATTATATTGATACTCTTTACGAGAATGCGCAGGATGAAGTGCGCGAGACCAACGGAAGTATCAGCGTCACGGATGCGTTCAAAAACGGGTAACACCGATGGCAAGGCTGATATTCAAAGCGCCGTACTACTCTCCCGTGTCGAAAACGCCCGGAGGTAAAACGCGCGGCAGCTATGCAAGCTACATTGCAACACGCGACGGCGTGGAAATTGTATTGCGAAGCGGCATGGCTGAGTACATGGATGCGCGAAAAGGTTCGCACGGACTCTTCTCTAATGAAGGTGTCGCCATCGACATGGAGAAGGTCTGCGATGAGGTGGATTCGGTTGACGGCAACGTGTGGGGACTTATATTTTCTCTGAAGCGCGAGGATGCGGAGCGGCTCGGTTACAATACTGCCGAGCAGTGGATGCAGTTGCTTCGCTCCAGACGGAATGATATCGCAAAGGAGATGCACATCGCGCCGGGAAATCTTCGCTGGTACGCGGCGTATCATAATCACGTTGACCATCCCCATGTGCATATGCTCGTGTGGTCGG
>JAFYTT010000355.1 GCA_017558715.1 Clostridia bacterium
AACGGTACCGTCTGCGGGAGCGCAGATTTCGTTTTCCATCTTCATAGCTTCCAGGATCATGAGGACATCGCCCTTCTTGACAGCCTGACCTGCGGAAACATTGACCTTGAGGATGTTGCCGGGCATCGGAGCGGAAACGGTGGTTGCGCCGGCAGATGCAGGAGCTGCAGCGGGAGCAGGAGCAGCGGCAGGAGCGGGTGCTGCAGCGGGAGCTGCCTTGATGTCTGCCTTGTCGATGACTTCGAGGGTGATTTCGTAAACATTACCGTTGACGGTTACCTTGTATGCTTTCATTGTGAGTATTCCTCTCTTTTCTTAAAAATGATTTTGTTGTTTCGGGGGAGCTCAGGAAATTTTCTTGAAGGAGACGACGCGGAGTGCGGAGATATCGGTGCCCATTTCTTCTGCGGCAGCAGCGCAGACAGCAGCGATGATTTCAGCGCGGTTTTCGATTGCGGTGCTGACAGGAGCAGCAGCAACGGGAGCGGGTGCAGCTGCGGGTGCGGACTGTGCGGGTGCGTTTGCCGTGAACAGTGCGGTGACCATGGACATCAGCTTGATCAGCAGAATGATGCAGATCAGACCAACGAAAACGGTACCGATACCCATTGCGACGACAAAACCGTTGTTGACAGCGGCATTTGCGATTGCGGGAATCATGAATTCACATCCTTATTATAAAATTTTATATCTAAAAATTCGTTTGTACGAATTATTTGATACGGTGTTTGGGGAGATTACATAATGAGCTTGGAAATGTAATCGATGGTGTAGCGGATACCCGCCTTGCCGCGCTCTTCATTGGGCATCCATGCAGCGGAGTGCGGTTCGATGGACAGGCATCCGTCATAGCCGCGTGCGTACAGACCGGCAAAGATGGAGCCCCACTTCAGGTCATCCATGCCTGCGGGCGGATCGTCAATGTATCTGCCGCGGTTGACGACAGCACCCTTGACGTGAACGTGGGAGAAACGGTCAGCCCAATCGGCAATTTCATGCATATAATCACGACCAGCGTGATAGGAATGGGAAGCATCAAACTTGATCTTGACATCGGGAAGCTCACCGAGGACGACCTTCCAGGTTTCGATATCATGAACGAAGTTGTTCCAGTCGCAGTTATAGATGGCGACGGAGGTCTTGGTACCCTTGGCTTTTTCTGCGAGACGACCGAAAATTTCGATTGCCGCAGAATAGTTGCGGTACAGGGAGACGGAATCGTCGTAATTGCATCCGCAGACAAACGTCGGAGCTTCTGCCGCGATGGCATCCTCCAGCGTTTTGGACACAATTGCAAATTCCTCCTCGTTGACACGACCAGCTGCATTCATGTTGGAGTTCCAGCGGCCGACAGAGCTGAAGAACAGACCTGCCTCACGAACATTGGCAATGTAATCTGCCATGTTTGCGTGACAGTTCAGCGTTTCCTCATTGTTGTTGTTGCAGATTTCCACGCAGGACAGACCCAGTCCCTTGACATAAGCGACGGCATCCTTCGTCGGATTGCTGCAGATAATGCCGAGTTTCATCATAAAGCATGACCTTCCTTTCCGATGATATAAACAAGTAAAATAATTTCCGTTCGGTTTTTGAAAAACATTGTTTTGAGAAGCAACATTTTCCGCCATAATGATTATACTACGCAAGCGCCGTTTGGTCAAGGGTTTTTTCTGTTTTTTTCAAAAATCTCAAAATATATATAATGTATGTACATTTCCGATTCGAATCTTGGTCAAAATACCCTCTGCAGCATGGGGTGCCCAAACCGAATCCTGTGGATACGATCCTCACATATCATCGGTGGGGATGCCGAAACAAAAACGGTTCTGCTCCCATATGCACTCGGATATTATCCGCCGTGCGAAGCAGAACCGTTTTTTCATTTACTGATCAGTGATTGCAGGGCTGCCTCTGTCAATTCTGCGAATTTGCGACATATTCGTCATAGAACGCATCGAAATCCTTCTTGACCTTGGATTCGACCTTCGCCCATGCGGATGCGATATCGGTAGATTTCTTTGTTACCAGCGTACCGATCAGACCGAAGTTCTGCACGCTTGTGTTCGGGCTGATATAACGGGTAAAGTCATACGATGCGGTATCCAGCATCAGACGGTACATTTCAACAGACTCTTCATCGCGCAGAACCTTGTTTTCCACGAATTTTTCCAGATATGCCGGTTCCAGATAGCGTTCGGATGCAGAGAACAGCGCTTCGATTGTCGCACCGACACAGTCGGGATCGGAAATGGTCGTTGGAATACAGACCAGACCGCCGCACATATACGATTCGTAATTCTCCTGTTTTTCGTCGTACTTCGGCATCGGAACAAAACCGAAATCAAATTCCAGATTGCGCAGCTTGGACAGGCTGGAGCCGTAAAGCAGCATCAGCGAATTGCCGGAGAAGAAATTATCCCACTGCTTGCTGCTGTCGTAATAGGCTTCTGCGGTATTCCGCCATTCTATGATCTTGTTCACGACATCCGCCGCGCGTTCCTCTTCATAGTCATAGGTGAAGCCGTTCTCGCCGAGAATGACACCCTTCATGCCCATGCCGAGATACATATAGTTGAGCATCGCGGGGCCCGTGGAAAATCCGTATCTGTCACCGATGTCCGCCTTGGCATCACCGTTGACATCGCGATAGGTTCCCTTCAGATAAGAAAATGCGGTATCAAACGTCCATGTTCCGTCACGAACTGTTTGGTAGACATCGGGAAGATCGTATTCCGTCCACATCTGCTTATTGAACAGCCAGTAAACACCGGAGAACAGCGGATAGGTATACGCACCGGAGAACAGATAGCGGTGACCGTCGATCTCATACGTTTCGTAAGAGCTCTTGGCATAATACGGCTTGGAAAGATCGACGTATTCCAGGTCATTGGTATCGTACAGCATGTTCGCGGAGATCAGATTGACATAGGACGCATGAGAGGCTTCCACCGCGATATCATACGCATCGTCACCGGCGGTGATCGATTTCTGCATGGTATTCAGTACCTGACCCCACTCACCGATCTCATAGCATTTGATCTTGACATTCAGGCGCTCCTCGACTTCCGCATTGCGGGCAAACGCCGCGTCGTTGAGAATATCGCCGTTGGTCTCCTCCACTTCAAAATAATTGAACCAACCGTCGGCATTGGTCAGATTACCGCCGTTATAGGTCGCCGCACGGAATTCCTTGCCGCCGAAGTCCAATCCCTCGGGAAGCGCATCTCCGTACTGTACCGCGGTTTCTGCCGGTGCGGTCGTATCGCCGCCGACAACAGTCCCCGTCTGGACTGCGGAAGGCTGATCTCCTCCGCAGGATGCAAGCGCTCCGAGCAGACAGGTGCAGAGCAGTGCCGCCGCACCGATTCGTTTTTTATTCAAAATCATAGGTCATCCTCCGTTTCTATCTTGGGTATCGTATATATTGTACATGATTCTGTATCAAATGTCAATAAAACCACAGAAATTCTTGTGTTTTTCAGAGAGAAATTCTTGCTCATGGAAAGGATTTGTGACAATGCCGATATGTAAATTTTACACACTGAAAATTCACATGGATAAAATACAGCCAACCTCTTGCGGATTCCTGTATTCTATGGTATACTTTTTCTATCAACAATACCGTAGCTTGGGCAAAGTGTATGCCGAGATTTGTGCGGTATTGGTTCAACACGCAGAAAGGCAGACTTCCGATCACGAAGTCACAGATATCGTATGGATTTACCGATTTCCTGCCGCACGGCACTCGATGCACTGATTGCACAGGCTTCCTGCACACAGGCAGAACTGCGCTGTGCCGTCGAAAAAATGACCGTTTCCTACAAAGAATCATCGGGTGCGGGAGCACGTCTTGTCACACGGAACTGTGAAGTGCTTGCGTATGCCGCGACACGGATGCCGGCCACCTTCGGTGCGGTC
>JAFYTT010000356.1 GCA_017558715.1 Clostridia bacterium
CAGCGTCAGATGCACGGTCAGATCGGGGTATTCGTGGGTGACATCCATGAAGACCTCCCCAACAGATACCGTCACGGCAAGCTCTTCCCGACATTCACGGATGAGCGCCTGTTCCTTCGTTTCTCCCGACTCCACCTTGCCGCCGACAAATTCCCACAACAGTCCGCGTGCTTTATGTGCGGGACGCTGACAGATCATAAATTGCTCACCCTGCCAAATGAGCGCGGCAACAACTTCGGTGATTTTCATGATTGACAAACCTCCAAGGATCATTGAGTTTTTCTTCCTTCTATTATATCACGCACCGGGACATATTGCAAGATGCTGATGATACGAACTGTTGATTTTTCCGATAAAATGCGCAGGATCGCCGCTGTTTTCAGGTACAGACCTTGACTGATTTTATTTTCTGTGGTATACTGTAAACACGACAACGGTCAGCATCCATTTATGACAATACAGTTTTGATAACAAAGAGGTAAAAACATGAATGATCAATATACGATTCGCCTTGAAACAGAAAACGACTATCGTGAAGTAGAAAATCTGACCCGAGAGGCATTCTGGAATGTTTACAAACCCGGTGCAGACGAGCATTATTTCGTTCACATGATGCGCTCCCATCCCGACTTTATTCCGGAGCTTGCATTTGTCCTCGAAATTGACGGCAAAATCGTAGGCAATATCATGTATACCAAGGCCTGGCTCGAGGATGAAAACGGTGAGCGCCGCGAAATTCTTTCCTTCGGTCCGCTCTGCATCGCACCTGCTTATCAGCGGCAGAAGCTCGGCAAGGTGTTAATCGAACACTCCTTTGCGGCGGCACGCAGCATGGGATATGACGTAAACATCAACTTCGGCAATCCCGGCAACTATGTCGGCCGCGGATTTGTCAGCTGCAAAAAGAAAAATGTCAGCTTTGTCATCGACGGCAATTACCCGACGGCTCTGCTGGTGTGCGAGCTGGTTCCCGGTGCGCTGGATGGCAAAAAGTGGATGTACATTCCCTCCACCGCCGCCGACTGCTGTGACGATACCGCCGCGGTTGAAGCCTTTGACGCGACGTTCCCACCAAAGGAAAAGGCATGGGCACCCAGCCAGGAAGAATTTTATATTTACCGTCATTCATCGGTAGTGCGCTGATGAATCTGCCGTCGGAGGTTCTCGGATTTTCGGCGGGCGTTGGATATTGAAAAAGAAGACACATCCTGTGGAGAAGTAGTTCTCTGTGGGATGTGTCCTTATTTATTGGTTCGTCCTACAAGGTAGTCAAGGGTAACATTATAGTAATCTGCCAGTTTGATTGCTGCCCAAAGTGGTAATTCGCGCTCTCCGCGTTCATAGCGTTGGTATACTGTCAACTGCATGTGCAGATAGTCGGCAATGTCTTTTTGGTTTTGATCATGGTCTTCCCGCAAATCGCGGACACGCTGGTATAACATTTCGGAATCCTCCGCTGACAGTATCGTCTAGATTTCTAAAATATTATACACAAAAAACACCGTTTGGTGTTGACAATAACACCGTTTGGTGTTATAATATTAAACAGAACGAATCGATGAACAGAATCGTCTAGAATAATTGTAACACGAGGGGCTATCATGAGCGAAAAAATGACAACCTGTAAGACATGCAACAATGAAATTGCAAAGAACGCGAAATCATGTCCGCACTGTGGTGCAAAAAACAAGAAATCTATTTTCACAAAATTGTGGTTTTGGTTCATTATCATTTTGATTATCGGCATTATTGCCAGTGCAAGCGGTCAAAATACCAATACCGTAAGCAATCCCAATGATGGTTCATTAAATTCAACAGTATCTAAGGAGATAGGCAACGGAACAGTCAACTCCATAGAATCTGTTTTTGCAGGCGATAGTGGTATTAATGCATCTGCTGAAATTGGTGATAGTATCATCGGATATCCTGAAATTACCATTACGATTACTAATACAACTGATAAAGAGATTTCCGCAATTCAGTTTTATGCAGTTCCTTATGATGTTTATGGCGAAGAAATCAAGGGCTGGACAACACAGGAAAAACTGTATACTGATACTGCTATTGCGGCTGGGAAAACAACAACGATTAGTTATCAGCTGATCGAAGAGTCGGTAAAAACCGTGAAACTATTTTTGTACAGTGTGTACTATGAAGATGGAACTGAATGGGGTGACCGCAATGCTACTAAAAAGTCAATTCTTGAAGGCGCACCTGTAATTGAAGTTATTGTCAATAAATAAAACATCAAACAATATATAGAAAGACACATCCTGTGGAGAACTTCTCCCTCGGATGTGTCTTTCTCCGTTCACGGACGACCGCTGGTCGTCCATACAGATTCTTTGTCAGATTTTGCGCAATTTATAACCCCGCAAAAACTTCCTCCGCATACCGTACCGTTTCCATCGCATCTTTTGCGTACTTATCAGCCCCGATGGCATCGGCGTATTCCTGGGTGAGAACCGCTCCGCCGACAACGACGCGGCAGAATGGTGCGCGCTCACGGAGCAGCTTGATCGTATCCTCCATTGCGGGAACGGTGGTGGTCATCAGCGCACTCAAACCGCACAGCGGCGCGTTCAGTCGGAGCACCTCGTCACAGACTGCTTCCGGCGTGACATCACGTCCAAGGTCAGACACGGCATAACCGTAGTTTTCCAAGAGCAGACGCACAATGTTTTTGCCGATGTCGTGGATGTCGCCCTTGACGGTTGCAAGGACAAACGGACACTTGACGGCGGCAGTACCCTCGTTTTTGCTCTCGACCGATGCCTTGATTGCTTCAAATGCCGCCTTTGCTGCCTCCGCGCTCATCAGAAGCTGGGGCAGATAGACGGTCTTCTTCTCAAAGCCTTCGCCGACGATGTTCAGCGCGGGAATGATTTCCTCCTGCACAAGCACAAGAGATTCCGCACCCTGTGTCAGCAGTTCTGCTGTCAAAGCACCTGCACGTTCACGCAGTCCGCGGACAATGGCGTTCTGCAGTTCCGTTGTGCCGGAAGTCTGTACCTTTGCGGCGGGTGTGGGTGATGTAGGTGCTGATGCCGTCGGTGCATCGGATTTCGGCAGTGTTTCGGTATAGGCAATATAACCGATGCAGGACGGGTCAAGTCCGTGGAGCGCGCGGAAGGTATGATACGACTGCATCATCGGCGCTGAATACGGATTCATAATCGCGGCGGACAGTCCCGCACCGAGGGCAAGCGTGAAGAACGACGCATTGATCAGATCGCGCATCGGCAGACCGAACGAAACATTCGACACACCGAGCGATGTATGACAGCCCAGCTCATCGCGAATCATTTTGACAGCACGGAGCGTTTCGATCCCCGCACGGTCATCGGCGGAAACCGTCAATGCAAGCGGATCGAAGACGATGTCCTTTTTGTCAATACCGTATTCTGCGGCACGGGAAAGGATGCGCTGGGCAATGGCAAATCGACCTTCAGCTGTCGCAGGGATTCCCGCTTCATCAAGTGTCAGCGCAATGATAACACCGCCGTACTTTTTTGCCAGCGGGAAGATCGCATCCATGACCTCGGGTTTGCCGTTGACCGAATTGATCAGCGCCTTACCGTTGATGCGGCGAAGTGCCGATTCCATTGCGGCGGGATTGGAGGTATCGATCTGAAGCGGCGTGTCAAGGATCGCCTGCAATCCGCAGACCGCTTCACACAAAACCGCGGATTCGTCGATTTCCGGCAGACCGACGTTGACATCGAGAATATGCACGCCACATTCCGCCTGCGCAAGACCTTCGCGGTAAATGTAGTCCATATCGTGTGCGCGCAGGGCTTCCTTGAATTTTTTCTTGCCTGTCGGATTGATGCGTTCACCGATCAGAAGCGGATCGTCGCCAAACGTCACCGCATGGGTGTAGGACGAGACGCGTGTAAAGGATTTTTTCGTGACGGGAACCGGTGTGATATTCTTTGCTTTTTCAGCAAGTGCGCGGATATGATCGGGCGTTGTACCGCAGCAGCCGCCGGCAATCGAAACACCTTTTGCGAGCATCGCGGCGACATCTTCCGCAAATTCGTCGGGGAGGACATCGAAGACCGTTTTGCCGTCCACGACCTTGGGCAGACCTGCATTCGGCTTGACAAGTACGGGAACCGATGCGGCGGCAAGATATGCATCCACGATCGGCGCAAGTGCTTTCGGACCGAGCGAGCAGTTGACACCGATGGCATCCGCGCCCATACCCTCGAGCATCGCGACCATTGCCTCGGGAGATGCACCCGTCATCAGCTTGCCGTCCGCGCCGTAGGCATTGGAGACAAACACAGGCAGATCGCACGATTCCTTTGCGGCAAGCAGAGCGGCTTTCGTTTCGTAGCTGTCGTTCATCGTCTCAATGAAGACAAGATCCACGCCGTAGTCCGCACCGATGCGGATGACCTCGGAAAACGCGCGTACCGCATCCTCAAAGTCGAGGTCCCCAAGCGGCGCGAGCATCTTTCCGCTGGGACCGATGTCCAGCGCAATGAATTTTTCATGTGGGGTTTCAGACGCATCCCGTGCCGCACGTGCACAGTCAATGGCGGCATGCACGACAGCTACCAGCG
>JAFYTT010000357.1 GCA_017558715.1 Clostridia bacterium
GGCTCAGACAGTCATAATCATAAATATAAAATACCGCAGTTTTTGATGACTGCGGTATTTTGTATACAACTGTTATTTGGTTGTAATCCAAATGGTAATCGGCATATCGGGATCCCAGTTCTGACCTGCGGACGGATAGTCGACTACAGTAATGAAACCGTCGGTTGTCTTGACGCGATACGCCTGCTTGACGGGAATTGCATCGACGGCGACCGCCTCAACCTCGGCATAACCGCCGTTGTCAATAACGGTAACAGCAGAGGTGACATCCTCACCGAGCTGGCTGTCGCGCGCGAGCATGACCGGACCGCGCTGGAGAGCGAGATGGCAGATGGATTCTGCGTCGGCGTTGGGATCGATGTCAGCGGCATAGATGATCTGCGTGCGCATATCGAACTTGACGGTGATTTCGTCGCCGCACTTCCATGCACGTTCAATGACACAGTAGGTGCCGGCTGCAGCTTCGACCGCTTCACCGTTGACGGTGACGGAGGTCTGCTTGCTCCATGCCGGGATGCGCAGAGAAAGGGCAAATGCATTGTCCGCATCGGTGCAAACCTTGATCTTTGCGGTATCGCCGACGGGATACTCGGTATCCATCGTCAGCTTGACGGTCTTGCCGTCCGCAAGTGCCTGCGTGTATTCGCCGGGCATGTAGAAGTTGACGACCGCGCCGTTCTTTGCCTGCATGTTGGCTGTCATTGCGATCAGACCCGTACCTGCCGCACCGATGGCGACACAGCAGCCCCACCAGAAGCGGTTCTTGATGATGTCCTTATGACCGCCGACGGCTCTGCCGCGCACGTCATTGAGCAGCGGAGAATAGCTGTCGAAGTTGAAAATCTGATTCTTGCAGACATGCTTGTTGACGTTGATGGCACCGATGAGCGCATTGTAAATGGAGGTTTCCATCTGATCTGCATACGCAGGATCGCCCGTCAGGCACAGCAGCTGCCAGCAGAACTTCATCCAGGTAACCGTGACACAAGTTTCCTGCATGATGCCGTCGAACTTCGGGTCAAACTGGCGTACCTTGGAATGGTCAAACAGCTCGTGCGTCGTACCTGCACAGCCGATGACCGTGATATCGGAATCGATGACCAGACGTGCGAAGTTGGTCACCATCGTCTTATACTTTTCCTCACCCGTGACGCGGTAGTATTCGAGAATACCCTCAAAGTTGGAGATCATCTCATATGCCTTGGTGACAGGATATTCATACGGATACTGCTTGCCTTCCAGAGCCGCTTCAAAGATATTGTAAGAACGCAGACCGCCTGCGTCGATGATGCCCTTTGCGAAATCGAGGTATCTCTGCTCACCCGTCAGATTGTAAAGACGGACGATCGGTTCGAGAATCGAGGATGCATTCAGACCTTCCCACCATTCGGATGCGTTGGTGATCGGGAACTTACCGACCTCACCGTTGCCGATCTTTGCAATCAGATAGTCAGCCTGACGCTTCATCGATGCAATGACTTCGTCGGCGAGGTTGTTGTCACGGCAGATTTCCAGGAAGTACTGCATACCGAGCAGGACATACTTTCTGCCCCAGACGTCCCAGCCGTGGAATTCTTTGAAGAACGAGTAGGAGGTGATACGACCGTATGCATCCTGCGTGGTCAGGATATCGCGGACAGTGTCTTCGAGAACCTTGTACAGTGCTTCGTTCTGCGTGTAGGCATAGGTAAAGCATGCACCGCGCATCATTTTGCCCCAGTATTCGCTTCTCCAGCCGAGGTCCCAGTCGTCGACATTGCCGATGCGGAACTGCTCGACAAACAGTGCCCAAAGTGCGGGATCCATCAGCTGTTCGCGTTCAATGTAACCGATGGAATCCGCAATCGCGCCTGCATATTTGCCGGCACCGATTTCGGGAGCGGAAAATGCATCGGTCTTCTTTCTGTTTTCATATGCGGTATATTTCATAATGTTTGTCCTTTCGGGAATTTTATTGTTACGTTAATTATAGCAACCGATGGGCAAATTGTCAAGTACCAATTGACAGGAACTTATTTTCAGCCATGCGTTTCAAGGTACTTTCGCATAATAATCTCCGATCAGCGCAAGCTCCTCCGGTGTGCAGAACGAATCAAACCTGCACAGTGTATAGCCGGTATCGCCGCTGCCTGTCACCGCAAGATAATCCGGAAAACCCGCGCAGGTATAAAACAAGGTATCCCCGCGCACGGCATACAGCTCCCCAACGGCAAGACGTGTTTTGAGTCGGTCAAATCGACTTTCCGGACGGTTTTCGATATATTTTGCGACTTGACCGTCAATCTCGCAATACTGCACGGCAACCATTTCCTCAAGACCGTAAACCGGTGAGAAAAACCACGCACAGAACCATGCCGCCGCCAACAGCACAAGCAACAGCACACCACAGATCAATATCGGTTTTCTTTTACATGCAGTTTTCATAATCTCGCTCCTTCTGAATCAAACAAAGGACAACTCCGCCGCATGAATACACAGTCCTCACCTGCCGCGGCTGCAGCAAATCCGTGTTTTCCATAAAACGAAACACACGGCTCGGTTGTTTCTGCAATCCACTCGGTGGTGGGATAACGCTTCATACAGCGTGACAGCAGGGTACTGCCGATGCCCTGTCCCTGATACTGCGGCAAGACGGCAAGGTCATACAATACCGACCGTACAGCACCGTCGGAAATGACCCGTGCACATCCGACAAGCATGTCCCCATCCCACGCAGAAACCACAAAAGAGGAACCTTGAAACGGCACATTGAAATGATGCAGATGGGTTTGTTCGCCGTCTTCCGTCGTCCAGCCGACTGCACGGAATAATGCCATCAATTTTTCATTCGGCAATGCTTTCTCGGTATCGCAATATGCAATCACAGCAGATGCTCCCGATACCGTTCATCCTTTTCCATCAGCCACGCAAGATCAAACCGTGCGACATTCAGACCGAGATCACACGGGTCATCCACACCAAGCTCGTACAGAAGATAGAAGCAGTGCTCCGCCGCAGAATAGGTCAGCGACGAATATCCCGACGGACCTGTATGCACACGGCGGACACAGGACCATGTCTTGCCGTCATCAAAGCTGACCGATGCGGAAACATGTTCACGCTTGATGGAGAATGGGTTGGCAAACACAGTAACCGCATCACATCCCTCGGGCAAAAGCGATGCCTGTTCCCCAAGGGCATCACGTTCCACACGGAGCAGTGACGCATTGCAGCCCATCATCTTCTGCTCCACAAGAAACGGATCGATGCGGAAATCGCCCCATGTCGCACCGCCGTCGGTACTCGTTGCAAGATAGCGTCTTGCATCCTCATAGTACGCACGGGAATTATAGAGGATCGTACCGTCCGCACATTCCATCAGCGTACCCTCACCCGTTCCGTGCTGGACAGGCGCGGAGGAAATCCACGTAAGCCCGTGGTCATCGCTGTAGAGGGCGTTGTTGTAGCTGTGCTTGTTCAGTCCCGCCATATCGGAATAGCGTCCCGATGCAATGCGGGAAGGACAGAGCAGACGACCTGCGTATTTGCCCTTTTTGAGCTGAATTCCCGCCGCAGAGCCGTGCGCCGAACCGATGTCATAGACGGTTTTTCCGTCACAGTGCAGCTCAGTCGGTGTCGCGGCAAGCGGA
>JAFYTT010000358.1 GCA_017558715.1 Clostridia bacterium
ATTCCTGTACCAAGGTACTCACGGCATCGTCCGGTATGCGGCTTTTGGAGGAAGGGAAGCTTGATCTTGATGCGCCCGTGTCCGACTATCTGCCCGCATTTGCCAATGTGAAGCAGAACATCGACGGCACACTGACCGCACCCGAAAAACCGCTTCTTGTCCGTCATCTATTTACGATGTCAGGCGGGTTTGACTACGGTATGCGCACCGAGGAAGTCAAATCCCTGCTTGAAGAAAATCCTCACGCAACCACATATGAGATCGTGAGTACCTTTGCAAAGAAGCCGCTTTTATTCACACCGGGTTCCCGCTTCCAGTATTCGATCTGTCACGACATTCTGGCGGCAGTCGTTGAAATTGCATCCGGCATGCGCTTCACCGATTATCTGAAAGCGGTCATCTTTGATCCGATCGGCATGAGTGACAGTACCTTTGATGATTCCGATGATGTCATCGCACGTCTTGCAGGTCAGTATGCCTCAAACAGCGCAGGTATCGTCACCCGCGCAGGTCAGAATAATACCTTCCGCCTGACGGACAACTATGAATCGGGCGGCGCGGGACTGATCTGTTCTGCAGCGGACTATGCTCTGTTTGCCGATACGATGGCATGCGGCGGTACGGCTCATAACGGATACCGGTTCCTGAAACCCGAAACCGTCCGTCTGCTTCATACCGACCAGCTCCCGACCTATACGATGGATGGAACCTTCTCCTGTGCGGCCGGTCCCGGATACGGCTACGGACTCGGTGTCCGCACACGTCTTGATCAGAACGAGGGACAGAGAAGTCCGATCGGTGAATTCGGCTGGGACGGAGCAGCAGGCTCTTACGTCATGTGCGACGATACCAATCATCTGTCCATTTTCTTTGCAATGCATGTGCTGTCCTGGCCGTCCTGCATCGGTTCCGATCATGCGGTGATCCGAGATATGGTTTACGATGCACTGGAGCTCTGATATGAAGGCGATTTCCATTGATACACGTGCTGTCCGCGGCAACCTTGACAAAGGTTATCTGACGTGTGTCAGCGCATCCCGTGCGTATCTTTTGCTCCGTGCGGATCATATGGCACATCTGAAAACCGTGCATGATGAATGCGGCTTTTCCTATGTGCGCTTTCACGGACTTTTGCAGGATGATCTCGGTATCTACCGTATCGACAAAAGCGGTCAGCCGATCTACAGCTGGCAGTATTGCGATGCAGTCTACGATCATATCCTCGATATCGGGATGCGTCCGTTTGTCGTTTTTGACTTTATGCCCGAAGCCCTTGCGTCCGGTGATAAAACCATCTATTGGGAACGCTCCAACATCACAAAGCCCGCCTCTTATGAGGAATGGTACAATCTCATTTTCCGCATAACCGCGCATTTCACCGAACGGTACGGCGAAGATGAGGTAAAACAATGGTATTTTGAGGTTTGGAATGAACCGGACGGCTGGTTCTTCGACGGATCACAGGAGGACTACTTCAAACTGTACGAAACAGCTGCGCGTGCAGTCAAGGCAGTATCCTCTGAATACCGCATCGGCGGACCGTCGGTTGCAGGTGCGTATGACTGGCTGCCGGCACTCGCCGATTACTGCAGGGAACACGTCGTTCCGCTGGACTTTTTCTCTGCGCACACCTACGCACTCACCGAATTTGCCGCAGGTCAAAAAAGCACAGCCGATGCGCATATTCCGACCTGGAAACCCGGTACCCCGTGGGGACTGTCCAATCTGAAGCTTTCGCCCGAGATGGTACCGGATGCGGTTCGCCGCTGTACCGCGCTTTTAGAAGAAAAAGGTCTGTCCGACATTCCCGTGCATTTTACAGAATGGGGACTGACCTACTGCTATTGGGATCCTCTGCACGATTCCTATCGCGCGCCATCCCATATGCTTCACGCCCTCAAACAAAGCATCCATCGTGTTGACAGCATGTCTTTCTGCGAGGTATCGGACGTTTTTGAAGAAGACGGACCGCCGACCGATCACTTTCATGGCGGATTCGGACTGCTCAATCTCCAGGGCATCCGCAAACCGTCGTTCTTCGCCTATCGGTTTCTGAATATGCTCGGTGATGAAGAGCTTGTCTGCGAGGATGACGATACGATTGTCTGTCAGAATGCATGCGGATATCAGATTCTGACATGGAATCCGACGTACCGCCAGAATACAGAAAATATCCACTATTACGGCTGTGACAATCCGCCGCAGGAAAGCGAAGAACGGATTTTTCGGCTGAAAAACGTCAAAAACGGTTCCTATACGCTCCGTCAATACCGGGTCGGTTATATGGCAAATGACGCACATACCGCATTTTTGAGGATGAGGCGCAAAGAATCCCTCTCCCGTGCAGAGGTCGATATGCTGAAGAACTGCGCCGACGGTTCACCGGAGCAAACGTTTCCCGTCGAAATAGAAGACGGAGAGTTTGTGTACAGTACCGTATTGCGGGACAACGATGTCCTGTTGCTCACACTTACATCAGAACCATCACATACAAGCCGCAAGAGATGACAGCGGCAGTAAAGGAGAACTCAATATGTTTCAGATTCCCAATGTTAAACCCGGTATTATCGCAGTCTCCCGTGACTGCTTCCCGATCACCCTTTCCGAAACCCGCCGTCATGCGATTGTGAACGCATACGGAGACGGTTTATATGAATGTCCTGTCACCGTAGAAAACGAACTGGATGCGCTGAAGGCTTTAGACGACATCAAGGCGGCCGGCTGCAACGCACTCGTCGTCTTCCTTGGAAACTTCGGTCCCGAAACGCCGGAAACGCTCTTGTGCGAAAAGTTCGACGGTCCTGTTATGTACATTGCCGCGGCAGAAGGTGACGGCGACCTCATCAATGGCAGAGGCGATGCGTACTGCGGTATGCTCAACTGCTCCTATAACCTCGGCATGCGTCATCTGCGTGCGTACATTCCCGAATATCCCGTCGGAGATGCAGACGAATGTGCCGATATGATCCGCGAATTTCTCCCGATTGCCCGCGCGATCATCGGCGTCAAGTCGCTCAAGATCATCACGTTCGGTCCGCGTCCGCAGGACTTCTTTGCCTGCAACGCACCGATCAAGGGTCTATACGAGCTTGGCGTGGAAATCGAAGAAAACTCGGAGCTTGATCTGCTCGTTTCCTACAAAGCGCATGAAAACGATCCTCGTATCCCCGAGGTTTGTGCCGATATGGCAGGTGAACTCGGTGCGTGCGGCAACTGCTATCCCGAGCTGCTTCCGCGTATGGCACAGTTTGAACTGACACTGCTTGACTGGGCAGAAGCGCACAAGGGTGCAAGACAGTATGTCGCATTTGCCGACAAGTGCTGGCCCGCATTCCCCGAGCAGTTCGGCTTTGAGCCGTGCTATGTCAACTCCCGTCTTGCATCACGCGGTATTCCCGTTGCATGTGAGGTCGACATCTACGGCGCACTGTCCGAGTTCATCGGCTCCTGCATCACAGGTGACGCGGTCACGCTGCTTGACATCAACAATTCCGTTCCGAAGTATCTGTACAACGAAGATATCGCGGGCAAGTTTGATTACACGCTGACCGATACGTTCATGGGCTTCCATTGCGGCAACACGCCCGCATGCAAGATGTGTGCCGACCGTGCCGTCAAGTATCAGCTGATTCAGCACAGACTGCTTGAACCCGCAGGCAGTGATCCCGATTTCACGCGCGGTACACTCGAAGGTGATATCGCGGCGTCCCCGATTACGTTCTACCGTCTGCAGTGTGACAGCGAAGGTGTTCTCCGCGCGTATATCGCACAGGGTGAAGTGCTTCCTGTCAAGACCCGTTCCTTTGGCGGCATCGGGGTCTTTGCGATTCCCGAAATGGCGCGCTTCTACCGTCATGTGCTGATTGAAAAGCGTTATCCGCACCACGGCGCTGTTGCGTTTGACCATGTCGGCAAGGCACTGTTTGAAGTCTTCAAGTATTTCGGCATTGCGGACATTGCATACAACCAGCCCAAATCCTGCCGCTATCCCACAGAAAATCCGATGGCATAAACAAAAAAAGATCGCTGCTGTACCGCCCGCAAAAGGGAAGTACAGCAGCGTTTTTTTTAATCGGTAATCAGCTGAATGCCGTCACCGTCGGTGGTGCGGACATCCTGCATGACAAAATTCTTCGGTGCGCCGTGCAGCTTGACTGCAATTTTTGCGTTGGTCATCACATCGGACACGGTGATGTCGTGCATTTCCTCGGGCAGTGCCTGTCGGATACCGGCATAGTTTTTATCGCCGATGCGGATTGCCGCCTGACAGCGCACACCGTCACAGTCGATGGAACGGTCATGCACATGTGCGACACGGACATTGTACAGATTCACGCCGTCGTGGCAGAGCAGTCGAATGATGCCGTGACCGCCTGTGACATACGCAGAGATGTTCTCAATGACAACATCGTGAATGTCGGGAAGCATACCCTCCAGCATCTGCTGCTGTCCGGTATAGCCAAGAAGCCCCGTCAGTGCGACGGTATCGTCACCGGTGGAACCTGTGATATTGCGGATCACGATATCATGACAGCCGACACGCAGGTCAATGCCGTCCTGATTGGGTGCATCATTTGCCGCGGTAAAGTCAATATCGGAAATTTCACCGTCAGAGCAGCAGACAAAGGTCAGACCCCAATAGCGCGGGTTGACAATACGCAGATTTTTGACGGAAAAACCGCGCACGCCGCGCAGATATACGAATGTATTGTTGAGAACGTGCGGACGACCATCTTTATTCGCGGTCTTTTCGGTCAGACCGTTGTGGATGCCGCCGTCCAGAAGAGCGCCGTTTTGTCCGATGATATGAATGTCACAGAGCATATCTTCGACTTTCATCGGTACGCCGATCGGAACCTCGGTTGCAAAGATGTTGGAATACACCCCGTCCGCAAGACGCAGATGCGCACCGTCAAGGATCACCGTTTTTCCGCTTGTCAGAAACAGAGGAGACGAAATGATCCAGATTTCATCCCCTGTCAGTGGATTGATCTTCGGGATGACAGCGGTATCTGTGCTGTTGATGAGATTCTGTAAGTATTCTGTATCGTTTTGATGTGCTTCGTACATAATCTGTCTCCTGTCCGTTATCCATTCTCTTTTGCAAACGCAACGACCTTGTCAAGAGCTTTCTGTGCGGCAGTCTGTTTCTTGGTATATGTCGAGACAAAGTTTTCCTGGTCTCCTGTGACTGCGTATCGGAGAAGTGTGGATGTATCTGCAAAATTAAAT